>JAAWGR010000015.1 GCA_022795445.1 Oscillibacter sp.
CGTTGCCTTTGTGGTGATAAGGAACTAAAATAATCATTGTCAGCTGACATACTGTAGTGCAAGGAACCAGAGATATTGCAGCATCAGAGGGATATTTTCTGCAATGAAGAAAATTCACGCTTGACAGGAGGTTGACACGCAGTATATAATAGTCCCGAGTTTAATACCCGTATCCAGTGCTCCTGCGCCGTATGGCGGGGGGAGATAATAGGGAATCAGGTGCAAAACCTGAGCGATCCGGTCACTGTGAGCGAAGAGTCCGCCGCAAATGCCATTGCGAAAGCGAGAAGGCGCGGCGGGTGGAGACGCGCGAGCCAGGAAACCTGCTGGATGTGGTGTGGATGGGTATCTTCCGCAGAAAGGGGCCTGTCCGGCGCGCAGCCTTGCCAGGTTTCTGGCGGAGGCTCTGTTTTGGCGTGTCTGGGTAGGGCTTGCTCTCTTTTGAGGGCAGGTCCTTTTTGCGGGTGATATAAAAAATATCATCTGACAAAGGAGAACACAGACATGAAAAGAACGTTTTCTCTGCTGCTGGCTTTGGTTATGGTCCTGAGTCTGGCAGCCTGCGGTGGCAAGGATGCCCCCGCAGATGATGCAAACACACCCGATACACCTGCTGAGAACAACCAGCCCGATGAGCCTGACAACGAGCCTGCCCAACCGGAAGACAGTTACTATCCTATCACGATCACCACGTATGACTACGAGGGCAATGAAATCGAGACCACCTATGAAAAGGCGCCCGAGAAAGTCCTGTGCGTCTACCAGGGCACCATCGAAACCATGATCGCCCTGGGCCTGGAGGACCATGTGACGGCCAGCTACGGCCTGGACAACCCTGTCAAAGAGGAGTGGGAGGCCGGCCTTGCAAAGATGAACTACAACGAGGACGTCTTCGCTCCTGACAAGGAGACGGTCCTCATGATGGAGCCGGACCTGATCTTCTCCTGGGGCTCCCTGTTCAGCGATAAGAACCTGGGCGATCAGCCGGAGTGGATTTCCAATGGGACCAATACATATATCAGTACCAACACCCGCCGGGGCGGCCATTCCCGCACCTTGGAGAACGAATACACCGACCTTATCAACATCGGCAAAATCTTCAACGTAGAGGACAAGGCACAGGCCATTGTAGACGAGATGAAGGATGAGATTTCCAATGTCCTGGAGCAGACCAAGGACCAGGATGCGCCCCGGGTGGCTATCATTGAGTTCCTGGGCGAGGATATCAGCAACTATGGCGCGTCCCAGCTGGGCGGTGACATGGTTGAGCAGTTGGGTGGCGTTCTGGTTGAGCCGGAGGCCAGCTCCATTGGCAAGGAGGATCTGCTGGGCCTTGACCCGGATGTGATCTTCGTTGTCTATATGGCCCGCACCGAGGATGTGGAGGAAGAGATGCGCTCCAACGTGGTGGACGATCCCGCGTTCGCGGAACTGAGCGCGGTCAAGAACGGCCGGGTCTGCACTATCATGCTGGGCGACATGTACGCCAGCACCGTCCGCTCCATCGACGGCATCCGTACCTTTGCCGCCGGGATGTATCCGGAACTGTACCAGTAAATCATGCGGAATGGTAAGGCGGGCCTGCTGCGAAGCACCCCGGCGTGGCTGGCAGCTCTGGTCCTGCTGCTGGCGGCTTTGGCGCTGTCCCTGTTGGTGGCGGTGACGATTGGCAGTACAGACATCCCTATATCGGATGTGTACCATGTCATCTTCTACAAGCTTTTCGGCTCGGGAGACCCCGCCTGGGGAGAGGGCAACCTGTTCCGGGCGGTGTGGTATCTCCGCCTGCCCCGGCTAATCCTGGCAGCAGGCATCGGTGTGAGCCTCTCCACCTGCGGCGTGGTTATGCAGGCAATCGTGAAGAACCCGCTGGCGGACCCATACATTCTGGGAATCTCCTCCGGCGCGTCCCTGGGTGCCACTCTGGCTGTCCTGATGGGTGTGGGGGCCGTGTTCGGCGGCAATTCCATCGGCATTATGGCTTTCCTGGGCGCGTTCGGCGTGTCGCTCCTGGTGGTGGGGCTGGCGAATGTTGGCAGCCGGGCCAATTCCGTGAAGCTGCTGCTGGCAGGCATGGCGGTCAGTAGCGTGTGCAGCGCTTTCTCCAATTTCATTGTCTACATCGCCCATGACCGGGAGGGGATGCAGACGGTGACCTACTGGATGATGGGGTCCCTGGCGGGAGCTACCTGGGAACGGGACGCTGCGGTGCTGCTGGTGGCAGTTCTGGGCGCGGGATTCTTCTGGACGCAGTACCGGAATCTGAACCTGATGCTGCTGGGGGATGAGAATGCCATCACACTGGGGACGGACCTTCACCGCTGGCGGCAGCTGTACCTGCTGGTGTCGGCGGCTATGGTGGGCTTCGCGGTCTACTCCGCCGGGATGATCGGCTTTGTGGGGCTGGTGGTGCCCCATGTGGTGCGGATGATTTTCGGCACAGACCACAAGAAGCTGATTCCCCTGTGCGCCCTGGCGGGAGCGGTGTTCCTGGTGTGGGCGGACGTGGCCTGCCGGGTACTCATCAAGGGTACGGAGCTGCCTATTGGCATCCTGACCTCCATGATCGGCGCGCCCTGCTTCATCTATCTGATGGCGAGAAAGAAGTACGGCTTCGGGGGTGGGGATTGATGAAAATTGAAGCAAAGGCCGTAGAAGCTCTTCTCAGCGGAAACCACATCCTCAAGGGGATCGATCTGGACATCGGTGACCGGGAACTGGTGGGAGTCATCGGTCCCAACGGCAGCGGTAAATCCACCCTGCTCAAATGTATCTACCGGGTGCTGAAGCCTACGGGCGGCGCTGTTTATCTGGATGGCAGGCCCCTGGACAGCTACCCATACCGGGAATCCGCCCTGCGTGTAGCTGTGGTGGCCCAGCATAACTACTACAACTTTGATTTCTCCGTCCGGGATGTCGTCTTGATGGGCCGTGCGCCCCACAAGCGGGCCCTGGAGCGGGACAACGCGGAGGACTTCCGGATCGTGGCGGAATCTCTGGAAACGGTGGGGATGACCGCGTTCGCGGACCGGTCCTTTTCCACCCTTTCCGGCGGAGAGCAGCAGCGGGTGATCCTGGCCCGCGCCTTGGCGCAGCGGACGCCATGCCTGATTTTGGACGAACCTACCAACCATCTGGATATCAAGTACCAGCTTCAGCTGATGGACCTGGTGCGGGGCCTGGACCGGACGGTCATTGCCGCCGTCCACGACCTGAATATCGCCGCCATGTACTGTGACCGGCTGTATGCTGTGAAGGACGGCAGGATCGTGGGCCAGGGCGCACCGGAGAAGCTGCTGACGCCGGATTTCATCCGGGAAGTCTATGAGGTGGATGCTCAGGTCATGACGGACGGGGATAGCGCGCTGCACATCCTGTTCCATCCCGGCAAGGGGAGAAAGGAGAACGCTGTATGAAGAAGATCGCGATCCTGACCTGTCTGGATGCCTGCCAGGTCTGCACCGGGGCGGGCTGCCTGAACGCCTGGAACAGCAAGTCCAGGCACTTCGCCGCTTATGCCGGGGAGGAGGCATCCCTGGAATCCTTTTTCCACTGCAATGGCTGTGGAAAGGACCCGGAGACAGATGGGGGAATGATCGAGAAACTGGACCGGCTGCAAAGCACCGGCGTGGAAACCGTCCATATCGGCGTCTGCGCGATGAAGCGGGAGACGAAAGCTTTGTGTTCCACTATTGTCAAAATACAGGATATGCTCCATAGCAGAGGTATTCGAACAATACAAGGGACCCACTGATAGGGGAGGAAATATCATGAATGAGCAAGCAGTAGTCATTACCAGCTTTGGCACCAGCGTTCCGGAAGCGCAGATCAGCATTACATTGGTGGAGGAGGCTCTGACCGCTGTTGCAAAGGACTGGACCTGCGTCCGGGTTTTCACCAGCCCCATGATCCGGCGCATCCTAAGAGAACGCGGTGTGGACATTCCAAGTCTGACGGAAGCGCTGGAGCGGCTGCTGGCGGCTGGCAATGCTTTTCTAACTTTGCAAATAATATTTTCGGGGCGAGGTATCCAGGCTGCGCTCTGGCAGCATGGGTACCCAACGCCCCGAAAATGGAGGGGGAATCCAAGGGGGGAGACATCCCCTCTTGGCACACGACTTTCGGAGAAAGTCTAGTGTGTTATACCTTTTGTCCCGGCTGGTGCGGGAAAGGGGCGGCGCGGTCTGGCGCAGTCACTTTCACGCACCAGAAAATCAGGCGGCGGGATGGAGCGGCAGCAATCATCCCACTGCCTGATTTTGGGAGGGGCAAAAGGTATATACAGCCTCCGTCCCGCCGCAGCGGAATCAATGCGGCAGCTTGCTCCGCAGGTTGTCCAGCGCAGCCCGCTCCGTTTTCTTCGCCCGTTTCTCTGTCAGATGGAAATGCGCTGCCGTTTCCAAGACAGGATGCTCGTCTCCGTCAACGAAGCCATAACGGTAGAGCAGGTATGTCCGTTCTCTGGCGGTGATTTGCCGTAGGCCCATCCGCACGTCCTCTATCGTCTCAATTCGGATTACAATTTGTTCCGGTGTTTCGCTATAAGGGTCTGCGATAAACTGAATCAGTTCAGTTCTCTCTTCATCGCCAACAATATCGTTCAGACTTCCAATTTCCACGGGTGCGGCAAAAATATTTACGGCCTCCCACATGAACTTCCTGACCCAATATCCAGCATATGTATGGAATATAGTTCCCTTGTCCGGCTTGTACCGTGGAATGGCTTCCAGCAATCCAAAGCATCCCTCCTGGACCAGATCATCCTCGCTCACCCGGTCATCCTGATACTGGGAGGAAATGCCTTTTGCAATTTTTCGGATAAAGTCTTGACTATTTATCAGCAGCATATCCCGCGCCATCATGTCGCCCGCCTGGGCCAGTGTGCAGAGCTGTTCATTGGTCATGCGTATCATTCGCCATTGGTAGGTTTTCAAAGAGTGCCGTCACCCCGTCCCGGAACTCCTCCAACTTCTCTGGGTCAAGTTCCGCATTGTCCACCGTATGCAAAATTGCATCGGTAATCTGTTCCGGCGTGACGGACGGCGATAAAGCGTCCTGGCCTTTGGTCAGCTCTGCCATCAGCTTATTTATGATTTTCTTCGTCGCCGCTTTCGCCGGTTCCAGATTTGAACCTGCCGCTTGTTTCATTTCCCGCACAATTGCCATAAAAGTGTTCTGGATTTTTGTCAACTCCGTCTGGCGAACCGGCACTTTCGCCAAGCTGACAGCATGGGCCGCATCTCTTGCCGCCTCGCTCTGCTCCGGGTCGTTCTGCCCGATGCCCAAAAGAATGCTGCTCATAATGCTGAGATATTGATTCTGCACAGCTGCTCCAGCGGCAAAGGTATCGTCAAGATAATGTTCGATCATGGCGGTCAGTGTGGCAAAACGGGGATGCTCCAGCAGGCGGTTGACCACATCGGCATTGACCTTTCGTGTATAAAGGTTCCGCGCCGCCTGAGCGGAGAGGCCCAGCTCGGCAATATCGTAATTCTTCCTGTCTGGGATGCTGGTCAGGCCAAGCAGAAAGTCGGTGGATACATGGAACTCCCGCGCAAGGGCGGTCAGCACATCGTCGCCGATTTTCTGTGTCTGGCCTTTTTCCATACGTCCCAGGGTAGTGGCGTTGACGCCAATCTTCACCGCTAGTTCTTCTATCGTCAATCCCGCGCCTTCCCGCAGTTCAGTGATCCGTTCTCCGGTTGTGCCGGGGAGATATTCAGCCATAGGCGTGTCCTCCTGTCGTTTTTGCCATTTTACTACGGAATTCTGTGGAAAGAAAGCGAATCCTGTCGATTCAAAGCGGTCCGGCAGCCTGCATTTTTGCAGGTTTTCCGGGCCGCTTTTGTTTTTTTCTGCAAATATGCCGGATTTGAGGTCTATAGCCAAATTTTCCGTATATTAAGGCAGGCAAATCAAACAGCCAAAAAATTTGAAGGAGGAATCTGTTTTGAACGATTACGATGTTATGACCCGCGCCGCCCGCTACCCGCCGGATGAGGAGGAAGATTACCCCATCTGGTACGATGGCAAGAAGATCAACGAGGTCCTGTTCTGCGAAGAATTTTTGCAGGACCATCCCATGCTCTGTGTCCGCGATGTCTTTTTCACCACCGAGGGCCGGGTGACGGATGAGTCGATGCTGAAAAAGGAAATCCTGGACCGCATCAAGCCCTATGTCACCTCCGGCGTGGCGAAGCGGGCCGCGAATCTGCTGGACGCTCTGCGGGTGGAGTGCTGGTCCCCGCCCCTGCCAGTCTACCAGAACAGGATACACGTTGCCAACGGTACGTTGTTCCTGAACGGCAGATTTGCGGAGGAAAAGGAGTTCTGCGTCAACCGCCTGCCAGTCTACTACATCCCGGACACGCCCCGGCCCGTACAATGGCTGACGTTTTTGGATGACCTGCTGGAGCCGGACGACATTTTGACACTCCAGGAGTACCTGGGCTACTGTCTCATCCCCTCCACCAAGGGACAGAAGATGCTCATTATCACTGGTAAGGGCGGCGAGGGCAAATCCAGAATCGGTTTGGTCATGCGCTCCCTGCTGGGCCGGAACATGAACACTAGCAGCATCGCCAAGGTGGAGACCAATCCCTTTGCCCGTGCCGATCTGGAGCATCAGCTTCTGCTGGTGGACGATGACATGAAGTTGGAGGCCCTGCCGCAGACCAACAACATCAAGTCCATCGTCACCGCCGAGCTGCCCATGGACTTGGAGAAGAAGGGGAAACAGAGTTATCAGGGGCAGTTGTACGTCAGGTTTTTGGGTCTGGGCAACGGTACGTTAAACTCGCTCTATGACCGGAGCGTGGGCTTTTTCCGGCGGCAGATCATCCTGACCGCCAAGGAGCGGCCAGAAGGGCGGGTGGATGATCCGTTCATCGCAGAGAAGATGTGCGCTGAGGCGGAGGGAATCTTTCTATGGGCGCTGGAGGGCCTGCGGCGGCTGATCGCCAACGACTACCGCTTCACCATCAGCGAACAAGCCCAAGAGAACATGAGGGCGGCGGTTGCGGACAGCAACAACGCCATCGAGTTTATGCAGTCCTCCGGATACATCATCTTTGAGCCAAACGCCGCCGCCAGCTCCAGGGACTTGTATGCCGCCTATAAACTGTGGTGTGAGGATAACGCCTACAATGCGTTGTCCATGAAAAGTTTCTGCAACTTCCTTGGTCAGAACGCCGGGACCTATCGCATTGAGCCGACCAACAACATCTATATCGGCAATGGGAAACGGTCCAGGGGCTTCACTGGATTGAAGGTGGTAACGAAGCAGTTTTGAAAATGTGCGGTGACCTGAAATCTTCCGTACAGTTCGTACATGAGTACAGTCCATCGTGAACGACAAATTTTCGGTCACGTTGTACGCTTGTACGCACTGTACGCTTCTTTTGCGGTCAGCGGCATTTCTTTTCCCGGCTGGATGAAATCAAGATTCCCGGCTTATTTTCAATGGTTGTGAAAACAGCGAAATTATTCATCTTTGATAGCATAAAGTTCACGATTCAGCGCACCGCTGGACAGTGATACTGGTTCGTCGGTTCGTGGGTCCTTTCGCTGTTTTGCAAAATTCTCCGTAAATCCGTAAAGTGCCATAGGCCCGTTTGTGACCTGGGCATCATTAAAACAATTCAAATCAACACAGGGAGGTATTTCAGTATGAACATCAGAAATGAGATCAAGGCACAGATCGTCCGAGCCGGTATGACCATGCAGGAGGTGGTGGACCAGCTTTCCATAGACTACGGCTGGAGCGAGAGCGTATCTAATCTCTCCGGCAAGTTGCAGCGAGAGTCCATCCGGTATAAGGAGGTCCTGGAGCTGGCTGCTGTGCTGGGCTACGACATCGTATGGCAGAAACGGGGTGAGCAGTAATGCAGAAGCCGCAGTATGCCATTCTCCGCTTCGCCAAGTACAAGGGTCCGGAGATCGGTCACATTGAGGCCCACAATGAGCGAACCAAGGAGAAGTACGCCAGCAATCCCGATGTGGACACCAGCCGGAGCCACCTCAACTATCATCTTGTCCTGCCGGAACGGAAGTACCGGGCTGAGGCTGAACGTCAGATTGCCGAAGCCAAGTGCCGCACCCGGAAGGACAGCGTTCGGGTGGTAGAAGCCTTGATAACTGCCAGCCCGGAGTTTTTCAAGGGCAAGAAGAAGGCCGAAGTCAAGGCCTTTTTCGAGGAAGCGATTCGCTTCATAGAAAAACATCAGTCCAAGGAGACGATCATATCCGCTGTGGTGCATATGGACGAGAAAACGCCCCATATGCACCTTTCTTTTGTCCCGCTGACACCGGACAAGCGGTTGAGCGCCAAGGACATTGTGGGCAACAAGAAGAAGCTGACATGGTGGCAGGATGCGTTCTGGAAACATATGGTCAGAAAGTGGCCGGACTTGGAGCGTGGCGAAAGCGCCAGTGAGACCGGCAGGACGCATATCCCGCCCCGGCTGTTCAAGGAGGCGGCGCACCTGAACCGGCAGAGGGATATGATCTTAAAGCTGCTGGGCGAGGTCAATCCTCTCAACGCCAAGAAGAAAAGCGCCGAGATCGAGACGCTGCTGGAACAGTACATTCCCGGCGTAGAACGGATGCAGACGCAGATGCGGAAATTTGATTCTGCCTATAAAGCGCTCCGAGCTGAAAATGCCGGATTAAAGAAGCAGGTGGATTCCAGCAAAGAGAGCATCAAACGCCGCCTGGAGGTGTCCCAGCAGCTTCAAGAGTTGGAGGACCTGCGTCGGACGGTGGAAAATATCCCGCCGGAAATTTTACAGGCGTATCAAGCTGCGCCGAAAACTATGAATTTTGAGAGGTAATTGAATGATAATTGATTTTGACAGCTATTTCAAGAACTATGTGTATGAACCCATTGATTTGTGCGCCTGCTATGATCCGATTTTCGAGCCGCCTGCCGGAATGTGGGATGAGCCGCAGAACCCCTCCCACGATATGATTGAGCGGAAAATTGGCAATACATGGTACATTATTGAGACAGTATGCGACGGAAATGAGACGCTGGCCGATAAGGTCAAGCGCCTCATTTTTTCGGAGAAAGGGGCAATTTCCTGATGACAAATGCAAAAAGTTATGCTAATATCGATCCGTGCACTACGGTACTGTCAGCTGACCCACATAAGAAAGGAGAAAATGACGTGGATCAGCAGAAAATTACTATTTTGTACTGCCGTTTAAGTAATGAGGATGCCCTTGACGGCGAGTCAAATTCGATTGCCAATCAAAGAAATATCTTGACCCGCTTCGCGGCAGAACGGGGCTTTACTAACACCCGTATTCTAGTGGATGACGGGTACACCGGGACGAACTTCAATCGTCCCGGTGTCCAGGAGGGGCTATCTCTGGTGGAGCAGGGCTTGGTAGGCACTTGGATCGTCAAAGACATGAGCCGCTTTGGACGGGACTACTTGCAGGTCGGTCGTTATACGGAAATCGTTTTTCCCAGCTATGATGTGCGGTTCATTGCCGTCAATGATGGCGTGGACAGTGAACGTGGAGATAACGATTTCACCCCGTTTCGTAATCTTTTTAACGATTTTTATGCGAAGGACACCAGCAAAAAGGTTCGTTCTGTGATGAAAGCCCGCGGCACCAGCGGCAAGCATATGGGCAAACCGCCCTATGGCTACCGCTCCGACCCGCAGGACAAGGATCACTGGATTCTGGACGAGGATGCCGCCCCAGTGGTCAAGCGTATCTTTGACCTGACGATTGCCGGAGTAGGCCCGTCCCGGATTGCCCGGATTCTTGAAGCGGACGGTGTGCTAACTACCAAAGCCCTCTATGCCCAGCGCAAGGGCAAGCCCGCGCCGGAGCGCCCCTGTCACTGGCATGAGCAATCTGTGGTTGGCATCCTGGAACGGATGGAGTACACTGGCTGTGTCTGCAACTTCAAAACCTATTCCAAGTCCTACAAGCTCAAGAAGCGTATTCCTAACGCAAAAGAGGATATGTTCATCCTGCCCGGTACACAGGAGGCCATTGTTTCGCAGGAACAGTGGGACCGGGTACAGGAGCTGCGGAAGAACAAGCGCCGCATCACCAAGGGGGAACGGCAAGGACTGTTTTCCGGACTCGCGGGGCCTGTTCGGGGCATATTATCCGGGAGGAAGTGCTCCGGGATGTGGTGCTGGAGCGTATCCGGGCTGTGACGGAGATGATCCGCTCCAATGTAAAGGGTTTCCAAGAGGACTGGCTCCAATGTCGCAGAGAGGACCAGGAGAAGTCCATCCGGGAGGACAAGCGGCGTCTGGCCCAGGCCAAGAAGCGTCTGGCGGATATTGATGTGCTGATGACCCGTATCTATGAGGACATGGTGCTGGGTAATTTGAGCCAGGAACGCTACCAGAAGATGTCCGAAGGCTATGAGGCGGAACAGTCCAATCTTAACAATGAGATTATCGGTCTTGAGGATTGGGTGGAAACCCGCGAGGAAATGGACAACAGCTTTGACCAGTTCGCCGCTTTGGTGGAGAAGTATGTGGATATCCCGGAACTGACACCGACTATTGTGAACGAGTTTATCAAAAAGATCATCGTCTATGCGCCGGAGAAGCAGGGAACCAAGCGGATTCAGAAGGTCAGAATCATCTTTAACTTTCTGGATGAGTTGGATACACCGGAAATCGGTGAGTCCGTCATCACAGAAACCACCTATGGACGCGGAAAGACGGCGTGATCGTGCGATCACGCCGCCCTCTGCGGCAATAGTTCCCTATCACCTTTTACCCTTGATTTTCCGGGGTTTTTGAGCAATTTTGATACGGTTTGAACAGCCGATTATCGCTTGCTGAACTGGGGCGCGCGGCGGGCGGCTTTGAGGCCGTACTTTTTCCGTTCTTTCATACGGGGGTCACGGGTAAGGAAGCCGGCCTTCTTGAGGATGGGACGGTTGTCTTCACTGGCAAGCAGGAGCGCACGGGCGATGCCGTGGCGCAGGGCGCCGGCCTGACCGCTGACGCCGCCGCCGGAGACCGTCGCAACGATATCCATTTTGCCGGTATTGCCGGTCGCCTCCAGGGGCTGACGGACGACCATTTTCAGGGTATCGAGGCCGAAGTACTCGTCGATATCACGGCCGTTGATGGTGATCGAACCGGTTCCGCCGGGGAACAGGTGGACGCGGGCGACGGAGGACTTCCGGCGGCCGGTGCCGTACAGGTAAGGTTTCTTAGACTGATACATAGTAATCCTCCTTATTCAGCGTCCAGGGCGATGGGCTTCTGAGCCTTCTGCTCATAGTCTGCCCCAGCGTAAATGTGCAGCCGCTTGAGGGAGTCCTTGCTGATGGTGTTCTTAGGCATCATGCCGCGGACAGCGACGCGCATGGCGAGTTCCGGCTTCTCCTGCATCAGGATGCGGTAGGGGGTTTCTTTCAGGCCGCCGACCCAGCCGGAGTGGGTACGGTAAATCTTCTGGATGCCCTTTTTGCCGGTGAGGACGGCCTTACCGGCGTTGATGATAATAACGTTGTCGCCGCAATCGGCGTGGGGGGTGTAGGTGGGTTTGGTCTTACCGCGCAGCAAGTCGGCGGCGCGGACAGCGGTTTTGCCCAAGGGCTTGCCCGCCGCATCCAGAATGTACCACTTACGCTCGATGTTGGCCTTATTTGCCATAAAAGTGGACATAGCGTTCCTCCGTAGTGTTATTTTTGCTTTGCAGCTCCGTGAGACGGGAAAGCTGCTATAAAATCTCAGCAGGCTTATTTATACCACACCTTGGAAGTTCTGTCAACAGGTAATTTTGTTTTCCCTAAAAATACTCCCGAATTCTCGTTATATCACTTGGGTACTCGAAAATACTCAATTTGTATTTTTGATTTTGCGCGTTGTGAAAGCATGGATCGTCATGGTCTCAACGTTGCTTCCTCCTTAAATAAAGTGAAAGTTTGGGCAGAGAGCTTGCCTTGACAAGCGGAGGCAGACACCGTATAATTGGGACAAGCGCGGTGCCGGTTTTCAGAACCGTCTTTTTAGTCTCGTTTCCCTATACTAAATAAGGAACAGTGACAATCGAAAGGAACACAATATGACAAAAAAAGAAACTGTAACAATAGACGACCTGATGAAAGTCATCAGAATTATGGAAGACTCCAGCATACAGTATTGGCTGGACGGAGGCTGGGGTGTCGATGTGTTAGGCGGAGCGCAAAGCCGGAATCACCGAGACGTTGATATTGATTTTGATACTGCATATACCGAAAAACTATTGAAATTACTCAAATATCACGGCTATGAAATCGAAACAGACCATGCTCCTGTCAGAATGGAACTCTATAGCGAAAAACTAGGGTATATCGACATACATCCATTTGTTTTGAATGATGATGGTACTGCAAAACAGTCTGATTTCGAAGGCGGATGGTATGAGTTCGACGCAGATTATTTTGGAAGTGCGGTATTTGAAAACAAAAATATACCCTGCATTTCCGCAAAAGGACAAAAAGCATTCCATTCAGGATACGAATGGCGGGAAATGGATAAACAGGATATGGAAATCATTGAAAAATTGCTCCAGTGAATCCGGTTTGGTTCTTTTTACCACACATTTATTATGCGTCCAGTTGTCAACACGCAAGTTAAAAGAAAGTCTTTTTACGTTTTGTGTATCTGGACAGTAAAAACGCACCGGCCTTTTGATCAGCGCCGATGCGTTCCTGTTCGCTCCTCAGGGGAACTGATAGATAATATAGAGTATGTAATTTGCTACAGAATCCACTGCACCAACAATAACAGGACAAACCCCGGTAGCCCTAGGATACCAATTATAAGTGCGTTCCAGAGGTTCAGTCCCAGGGCGATCCCAGTGGCCGCAGCGGTGATGTTCACCGCCCATAACGCTAAAAAGCCAAGCAGGGTATTCACCAGCAGCTTCAACGCCAGTTTCAGCGGCGCGCTGAATACCCGCAGCAAGGCAATCAGGAAAAATCCTGCCAACAGTGCGGCGATGATTTTCTGGTTTAGGTCCATACCGCTTCACCTTCCAGCCGGATTGCCCGCAGGGCTTCCGGATTCCGTTTTTTAATCGCTCGGATCAGGTAGTTGCACCGTGCTTTTACCGCGCTGATCTGGTATACGCATGATTCTACCAACTCTGGGTCGGTGGCCTGGTCAAACTGCCGGTATGCCAAAGACAATTCCCCCTGTGCAAGCTGTAATTCTGCTTTCAGTGCAATCAGTTCCGGGTCCGGTCTGGTTTTTTTCAACATAGGAATGGTTTTCATAGCCGTTGTCCCTCCTGCTATACATTTATGGCAAGTTTGGACAATTATGCCAGATTTCATACAGGAGGAAACGCTATATGCAGGAAATTTTTATGAGACAAGCCCTGGAATTGGCCCGGGAAGCTGCCGCGGCTGGCGAGGTGCCTGTCGGATGTGTGATCGTCCGAAAGGGGGCTGTCGTTGGACAGGGACGCAACCGGCGGGAGGAAAAACAGTCTGCCCTCTCCCACGCGGAAATCGAGGCGATTATCCAAGCGAATACTGCGTTAGGCTCCTGGCGCTTGGATGACTGTGAGTTGTATGTTACCTTGGAACCCTGCCCTATGTGCGCTGGGGCAATCTTGAATGCCCGGATAAAACGGGTCTGGTACGGTGCTAAGGATAAGGCCTTTGGAGCCTGCGGCGGAGTGTTGAACTTATTTATGGAGGATTTTCCAAGCCCGCCTGCTTTGGTTGGTGGAATTTTGGAGGAAGAATGCCAAATGGTTCTCTCAGAATTTTTTGAACATCTCCGGGACAGTCAAAAACGGACATTCACAAATGAGGAGAACGGATAGGCCATGCTTGTAGAAAGGTCCATCTCACCGTGACAAATGAAAAATCCATACAGAAAATAGGATTTAAGACTTTTGTAACAATTGGAGCTGGTTTGCTTAACAAATTTCCGGTATCTTAATACTTGCAAGAGACAAAACTTCTTTTCATCCAATCTTCCAAACCATACCGGCAAGGGGCTGACCTTATGGTCAGCCCCTTGCCCATTGTGCCGCCCCAATTTGTAAGTCTCAGGATGCGCAGGCAAAACTAACGGTGCAGTCTCAGATGGCGGCGGCCCCACAGAGCTTGCAGCTGGCCTAGGCTGATATGACCAAGCGGCAGTATCCAGAAGAAACCGATGTATACTGGCAGGTAGGTTTCCCCTGCTGTTAAACACCGGCGGATGCAGACTACGAGAACTTAGGCATATTTGTTCCAGGAAACTACATGACGGGAACGGACAACGATGACAGTACATACACCTGCTTTGAGACTGTTTGGGGCCAAGACCACGTAGAAGCCGGACGCACTGGCGACAGTACGGAAAATTTTATTAAATGGGTTGTCACGTGCTGCCAGTGATGCGGGGAAGGATATCCCTGCCGTACCTTTTCCAAATCCGGGTCACAAAGCAGCGGTAAAACATCCGCCAGCCCTTGGGGCGGAAGATCCCGCTATTTCCGGGCCAGCAGCAGCTCGGTCAACGCATCGTCAAACCGTTTTTTGATTTGTCTGGCAGGATTTCCGCCAACAACGCTGTATGGGGAGACATCCTTCGCAACCACAGAATATGCCGCAACAATTGCCCCATCACCAATCTGTACACCTGGCATGATAATGCTCTCACGCCCTATCCATACATCATTCCCAAGAACGAGATCGCCTTTCAATGGAAGCTGTTCCATATGCGGCAGCGTTCGGTCACTCCACAGGCCGCCGAATGCGTTGAACGGATACGTGGTCACATTGCTGATGCGGTGGTTTGCGGGTCCCATGATAAACTTCACACCAGAAGCAATGGCACAGAACTTTCCAATAATCAGCCGGCCGCCAAATTCTGGATAGTTGAACAAGGCGTTGTTCCGCTCAAAGCCAGTGGGGTCGGACGGGTCGTCGTAATAGGTGTAATTGCCGATGATGATATTAGGGACGTTGACCACATTTTTTATAAAACAGGAAGTCCCATAGCCCTAAAATTTGGCCCGCAAGTTAGCTTAGATAAACTGGTTTTGATAAAGGAGTTGTTTCTATGGATGCGAACAAAAACCCTCCCATTCCGCCGCGTTATGGGGCTGGGCGGAGAGCTGCCACAGCGGCTTTTATGCTTCTGTCACGCTGGCAATACTAGGCGCAGCCTGCGGCAGGAGGCGATTGGCTGGAAGCTGGCATAAATACCGTTCGCCAGACAAATTCCCTGTCCAGTTGATGGAAAAAAGGAATGTTTGCTCCATTCTGCATTTGCTGTATCTCAGGCTCTCTCTTCGTCTAGCTGAATCTCCAAAATGTCGAATATAGGAATTTTCTGCCCATCCGTCAGCAGGATAGTACGCTCATAACCATCGATTTTTTTGACGGTTCCAGTGATCATGCGATAAGTGCCGCCCTCTTTCTTTCCATCCGCCTGAAAATAGGTGATGGCCACGGTTGGATCGGTGCTGGTTTGTTTCGCCAGCATTTGCAGTTTTCCATCCAGAACAACTTTTTCATCTTCGCTCAGTTCAATCTTGCGGTCAGTAAGTCTGGCGGTCTCCTGCACAGCAGCTTCGTAGCCCGTCAGGGCCGCAAACGGCGAAAACTGCGCGGCACGGCTCAGCATAGGCATCCTGGGATGCTTTTCTGAAACCGGGTGCGGGAAGTTGAGCATGTCATCATATGGCCCTGTCATGCCTTATGCCCTCCAATCTGGCGGTTGCGCTCCTTCGCCGTTGCGCCTTCTTCCAGGTTCATGCCCTTCAGAATCGCGTTTTTGCCAAAACGTTTCTTGATATCCAACATGGTTTTTTGCAATCGCTTCTCCCGCTCCAATTCTGCGGATTCTTGAGCTTTTTCTGCTTCCGCTTTGCGATAATCGGTAAACAAATCCAATTGTTCAAAGGCTTTCTTTTCTGGCCCGGCGCTTTCCTCCATAACGTGCGCCGCGGTGAGGTACAACCTGCGGACTAATAGGTCTTTATCAATAATCCGCTCAAACAGCTCCAGCGCGGCGGCAATCAGGCGTTTTGCAGATGCGGTGTAATCGTCCAAATTGATGGTTCCGTGGGCATGCTTAGGGATGGAGCGGCCATAGCGGTCGTCCGTAACGCCGCCCTGATAGCTGCTTCGCCGCTTTGGATCTGACAAGTTTTCAATATCATAGCCCACCGTCAGCACCAATTGGCTGGTTACCAGTCCCTTGTCCACCAAATCCAGCGCCATCTGATCGGCCATTTCCCGCAGGACCAGACGGGTTTTGCCATAGGTGTATGGGCATTGCAGGACCTGTCCGGAACCAATACTGTTCGCCTCCGGCTTATACGCCTTGACATCCGCAATGGTACAAGGCTCCCAGCCCCAGGCATGGTCGATCAGCAATTCCGCGTTGACGCCAAACATCTTGTACAGCAAGTCTTCGTTGTAATAATCCGTGGATTTTCCAATGGAACAGCGGGCAATATCGCCCATCGTATACAGTCCTTGAGCTTCCAGCTTTTTTGCGTAGCCGCGGCCCACGCGCCAAAAGTCCGTGAGCGGGCGGTGACGCCACAGCAGGCGGCGGTAGCTGCGTTCATCCAACTTGGCGATGCAGACGCCGTTGATGTCCGGATGAATGTGCTTGGCGACGATATCCATGGCAATCTTGCAGAGGTACAGGTTGCTCCCAATACCTGCTGTAGCGGTGATACCAGTGGTGTGCAGCACATCCAGGATAATTTTCATCGCCAGCTCCCTGGCCGTGAGACCGTAAGTGCCAAGATAGTTGGTCACATCCATAAATACCTCGTCGATGGAATAGACGTGGATGTCTTCCGGCGCAATGTATTTCAAATACACGCTGTAAATCTCCGTGCTGCATTTTATATAGTGCGCCATACGGGGTGGGGCTACAATGTAGTCCACCGCCAAGCCAGGGTTTCGTTTCAGTTCCGTATCATCGCAGGAAGACCCATCCAACAGCCGTCCGGCGGCCTGCCGCTGCCGTTGGGCGTTGACCTCCTTCACCTTCTGCACCACTTCAAACAGCCGCGCCCGGCCTGGGATGCCATAAGCTTTGAGGGAGGGCGACACCGCAAGGCAGATGGTTTTTTCCGTTCGGCTCAGGTCTGCTACGACGAGATTTGTGGTCAAAGGATCCAGCCCGCGTTCCATGCATTCCACCGAGGCATAGAAGGATTTCAAGTCAATGGCGATATAGGTCCGTTCCCCCATAACACAGCGCCTCTCTTTCACACAGAAAATATGCAACTGCCGTTCTATAGATTGTAGCACAATTGTCTCTGTATGGCAACCGGAAAATCTTATGCAATATCGCAGCATGACCATCTGAAGCCCACCGCTGCGCAAAAATCCCTAGCCGTACGGTCTTCCAGATGGAGAAAAGAGTTTTCAGCATCCATTCCCATACAGCTATGGTTCCCCAGATTATCCCCTGCAAAACGGGCGCTGTCATGCAGACAGCGCCCGTTTTTGTGCGGTTGTTTCATTTGCCAATGCCGCGTTTATTCGGTTTTAGATCCCGGGAAACAGGCGGAGCGAAATGGTTTTGGCAATATGCTGTAGCTTTTTCGCGGTCTGTTCGTACTGGTCCAAGGGGATCTCTGTAATAATTGCACCGATGCTGATTGCCGCAGCCGCATTTCCCTTGTCATCCAAAATGGGGACGCCGATCCCCATGGCGCCCTGCGCGCCTTCACAGTTATCAATGGCGTACCCGCGTTCTTTCGACCGGATCAGTTCCTGCTGGAATGCTTCGGGGGCTGTAATAGTCGTATCCGTAAATTTTGTATAGGTAACGTTTGCCAGATAATGCGGAAGCTGCTCCGGCGGCATCCAAGCCAGCAGGACCTTTGCACACGCGGAGGTGTGCAGTGTCAAATCCCGTCCGACAGCCGTATTGCGGATGGTAAAGTTTGTACCATCGATTTTATAAAGGCAGATTGCGCGGAAAGAGTCTGCTAGGGCGCAAAGATGCACCGTCAATCCGGTTTCATTGGCAAGCTCGGTCAGAGGTTCCCGGGCAGTTTCCACAAGATTGTTCTGCTGTGCAACACCGTAGATCAACGGGAGGATACCCACATCCAGCCGGTATTTCTTTTCTTTCGTGCGGACAACATATTGATAAGATTCCAGCGTAAACAGGGTTTGATAGGTTGTGGATTTGGAAAGGCCAAGAGCGGTAAAAATATCAGTAAACGTTGAGTCTGGGTGCGCTGCCAGGAAATTCAAAATATGGATTGCTTTTTCCACCGCAGCCACACAGTATTTTGGGGACATCAGAACCACCTCTTTGTGTTGGAAGATCGGCTGCTGGTCCGTCCATATAAAAAATATGCCTTTGACGGCTGCCGCAAATCTGGACAAAACCAGCCCTTGTATTCACGTATTTTAAGATAACATAGAGGCTTGGAACGCGTCAAGTCCGTCAGCTGGATTAAAGGGAGGAATTTGGAATAAAGCGCCACAATCAGAACGTTGTCTTTTAAGAGATTTGGATGGTTATCCAATTCGATTCCCCGAATTTTGTGAAAAACAAGGGTGATTCCGTGGTTGCATTGTATAGGTTGGTGTGCTATAATTACTGTATTCAGAACTTAGTTCTGAATACAAAACTCACGGAGGCCAAACGGCTGCGTGGGAAATTATGAAGAAGAGGAGAAACAACGATGAAAAAGATGCTGACAGTGATCCTTGCGCTGGCAATGCTGCTCTCTCTGGCGGCTTGCGGCGGAAACTCCGCCAGCCAGACTTCCAACGGCGGCAGTAGCAGCGGCGGCAGCAATGATGGGGAGAGTAACAGCGGCAATGGCGTCGTCTACACCATCACTGCGGGAACGGAATCCACAGAGGAAAATCTGTATTATAAGACCTTGGCATATTTTAAGGAGTATGTGGAAGAGGCTACCGGCGGGGCCATCGCCGTGAAGATCTATCCAAACTCTGAGCTTGGCGATGAGCTGAGCATGCTGGAGCAGGCCAGAAGCGGCAACCTGGACGCGGTTGTGGTTGGCGGCGGCAATCTGGCCTCTTTGGTGCCCGAGCTGCAGCTGCTGTCTGTGCCTTACCTCTGGAACAGCTTTGAAGATTTCCAAAAGGCTATGGGCCGGGACAGCAAAGTGTGGCAGCTGCTGGTGGAGACCGTAGCATCCAAAAACGCAAGCGTTTCCCTGGTTGCACCCACCACCATCGGTTCCCGCTGGGTCGCCAACACGAAGGGTGTGATCAATACGCCTGAGGAGATGAAAAACCTGGGCATCACCATGCGAATTCAGTCCAACCCCACAGAGGCCGCTGTTTGGAGCGCTTTTGGGGCGAACGTCACGAATATGCCTATGACAGACGTGTTTACCGCAATGCAGCAGGGCGTGGTGGATGCTGTGGAGAATTCCCCGGAGATTATGTATAACTATAAAATCCATGAAAACGCCAAATACTTCAGCGTAACAGAGCATAACTGGTATTTTGCGTCTGTGATTGCTGGCGACTCCATGTGGGACAGGATTCCGGAAGAGTACCATGAGGCGGTCAAGCAGGCGTTCCTGGACGCAGGCGAGAAGATCATCGAAATTACGCCGGAGACACAGCAGGTAGCGATCGACAAACTGGAAGAGGAAGGCGCCATCATTACTTACGATGTGGATAAGGAAGCCTTTAAGAGCATGATTTCCGACCTGTATGAATCGGTAGCGGCGGAGAACGGAGCCGAGGCGCTGCTGGCAGCGTGCAACGCGTCCCAAGCCGGCTGAGAGCAGTACAAGCGAAAGGTCAGCGGGGAGTTTT
This sequence comes from Oscillibacter sp., assembly GCA_022795445.1. Classification (GTDB taxonomy): domain Bacteria; phylum Bacillota; class Clostridia; order Oscillospirales; family Oscillospiraceae; genus Oscillibacter. The sequence continues at coordinate 19,763 of JAAWGR010000015.1, forward strand.
CCCCGCTGACCGGAAAAGAGGTGACCTGATATGAAAGCTCTGCATACGGTTCAAGCTTGTTTAAAACGTATAAACGATACTTGGGAATGGATTGTCACGAAGCTGCTGAACATCATGACGGTCGTCATGGTGCTCTCCATTTTTATCCAAGTGGTTTCCCGGATGGTTCATTATACGGTAATCTGGACCAGCGACGTGGCGACGTTTTTGTTCGTCTGGCTGGCGTTCCTTGGCGCGGCGGTCGCTGTGCGGGATAACGACCACTTTGTTGTGGACGTATTCCCAGGAACGTGGAAAAAATTTCACTTCAACCTGTCGTTGAACCTTTTGGCCCTGGCAGCACAGTTTGTAATTGGATTCATCATGCTGCGCTATGGGGTGGATTTTGTAAAATCCATGTCTCTGCGGCTGTCCTACTCATTGGGGATCCAGTTATCTTATATTGTGTCGGTGGTCCCGATTTCCGGTGCGCTGATTCTCTTGGGCGTGCTGGAGCGGCTGTTGAAAATCGGTGAAATCTCAAAAGAGCAGGAGGCGGCAGAGTGATGTCGAACGAGATGCTTTTAATTTTCCTGATCGGCAGTTTTCTGCTTTTAACCATCCTGAGGGTACCGGTCGCATTCAGCCTGGCCGTTTCCTCTCTGATCACGCTGGCGCTGATTGACAAAGGTCCAGTTTTGCTGGTGCAGCGGATGTACGCTTCTTTGGAATATTATCCGCTGCTGGCGATTCCATTTTTCACCCTCGTGGGCGTGCTCATGTCCAACGGGACATCCATGGACCGGATTTTAGAAATCTCCAGGGCGTTTATTGGACATATGAAAGGCTCGCTGGCACAGATCAATATCCTGGTCAGTATGCTGTTCGCGGGCGTCTCCGGCACCTCCACCTCCGACACGGCGGGAATCGGCGGCATCCTGATCCCGGCCATGAAACGCAGCGGCTATCCTGCGCCCTTTACCGTGGCGGTGACAGCGGCTTCTTCCACCATTGGTACGATTATTCCTCCCAGCGTGCTGATGATCGTCTTTGGCTCCACAGCAAATGTATCAGTATCCAAGCTGTTTTTAGGCGGCGCGATTCCGGGAATTCTGGTGGGCGTTATCCAGATGGTTTATTCATATGTGCTGGCAAAAAAGTACAACTGGCCCTCCAACAGCCGGGTACCTTGGCGTGAAAAGCTGATGGTGCTGCTGCGGGGGCTCCCGCCCATGATGGTCCCGGTGATTATCATTGCAGGTATCCTTTTGGGCTTTTTCACGGCCACGGAAGCCGGCTGCATCGCGGCTGTCTATGCGGTTCTTCTGGGGATTATCTACCGGGAGATTCGTTTGAAGAATTTTACGGAAATCCTGACAAAAGCGGCAAAGACTCTGGCGCTGCCCTTGTTCTGCATCTCTACCTCCACCGTGTTCGGCTGGCTGTTGGCCTATTTGGACGCCCCTTCCATGATCAGCGGCTGGGTACTGAGCATTACCTCTTCCAAGGCGGTCGGCCTGATCTGCATCTTCGCGATGTTCTTTGTGGTTGGCATGTTCATCGACGGTGTGCCTGCCATCATTATTTTCGCCCCTGTAGCGGTGGCAATCGCCGATGCGCTGGGAATTTCCGCAATTCAGGTTGGCATCGTCTGCTGCATGACTGCTTCCTTGGGGCTGATTACGCCGCCCTTTGGCCTATGCCTTCTGATGGCCGCAAAGCTGGGAGAGGTGGAGATTATCCCGGCAATCAGGGCCGCGATTCCATTTGTGGCGCTTTTTGGGCTGACGATTCTGTTGGTCATTTTAGTCCCGCCCCTTTGCACACTGCTGCCGCAGCTGGTGGCTTGAGGGGCAGATGAAATGGAAGGAAAAGGTAACATGAGCAAATATCTGGACGAATATCGGGTGGGTGAAAAATACACCACAGACGCAAGGACCGTAACCGAAACCGACGTTGTGCTGTTTGGAACCGCCACGGGTGATTTGCACCCCAATCATTTTGACGCCGACCGGATGAAAACGAGCGCTTTCGGCCAGCGGATTGCGCATGGGATGCTGGGGATCAGCTGGGCCCACGGGTTTTTGTACCGCACGAATTTGATAACGGAGAGCGCCATTGCCTTTATGAAAATTGAGGATTGGAATTTTCATGCCCCGGTTTTTTTGGGAGACACGCTCCACGCGGAGATCACAGTCAAGGAAATTATCCCCAGCAGGAGCAAGCCGGACAGAGGAATTCTAAAGCTCTTTTTCGAGCTGGTTAAACAGGATGGAACGGTCTGTCAGTCCGGTACAAAGTGGATCATGATGAAACGCCGGCGGACGGGAACGATCAATGAATAAAAGAGGGAAGAACCATGGAAACAGGAAAAATAGTTTCAGGAAAAGAAGCGGCGGCTGCAATTCAGGATGGCAGCACAATTGTCGTATGCGGCTGTGAGAACATTTTGCTGCCGGATTATCTGCTGCAGCGTCTGGAAGAGCGATTTTTAGAAACCGGCCATCCCTGCGGCTTAACGGAAATACATACGGTTATTCATGGCATGGGCCCAGGACTTGGCCTGGAGCATTTTGCCCATGAGGGCATGACCAGCCGGGTAATCGGCAGCGGATACAGCTTTTTGAAAACTTCGCAAATGTCGGCGCTGATCCGGGAGAACCGGATTCCGGCATACATCATGCCTATGGGGACGGTTTTCCAGATGCTGGACAATGTAGCGTCCGGCGAGACGTATACATATAGCAAGGTCGGCATTGGCACCTTTGTAGACAGCGCCGTCGAGGGCGGCTGCATGAATGACTGCGCGGAGAATACGCTTTGCTGGCATGAGACGGTTTGCGGTGAGGATATGCTGTGCTACAAAAACGAGAAGATTGACGCGGCGATCCTGCGGGGCACCACTGCTGACGAATTCGGCAATATCAGCCTGGAAAAGGAACCGATGACGCTGGGAGTAAAAGCGGCGGCTATGGCGGCAAAAGCCAGCGGCGGCAAGGTCATTGTGCAAGTAGAGCGGATTGTAAAGCGCGGGACGATTGACCCGCAGAAGGTCATGATCCCTGGAATCATGGTGGATATGGTGGTTCTGGATGAAAACCAACCGGCCAGCGGCGGCGGAATGAATCCGGCGCTGACTGGTGAGATTCGGATTCCGGTATCCGCGCTGGAGCCGCTGCCGCTGGACATCACAAAAGTCATCAGCCGCAGGGCTGCCAGGGAGATTGCGAAGAAAAATGCAGTGGTAAACCTCGGCGTTGGCATTCCTGTCAATATCCCCATGATCCAGGTGGAACAGCAATCGGACCAGGAGACGATTTTCTTTCCGGAGCACGGCGCGATAGGCGGCGTTCCAGCGGGCAGGGCCATTTTTGGGACCAATATCAATCCGGAGGCAATCATTGATTCCACAGAGGTTTTCCGTTTCTATCGGGGCGGCGGCCTGACCCAATCCTTCCTGGGCTTTGGAGAGATCGACCAATATGGAAATGTCAATGTCAGCAAATTCAACGGCATTATCCCAGGCTGCGGCGGTTTCATTGATATTGCGCACCGGACGCCGAAATTGGTGTTCTGCGGGTCTTTTACCGCCGGCGGCGCGGAAATCGTGGTCGAGAATGGCCGCCTGGTCATCCGGAAAGAAGGAAAGTACCGAAAACTGGTAGAGAAGGTAGAGCAGATTACACTCAACGGACAGGAGGCCCTGCGCAAAAACCAGGATGTTACCTATATAACAGAGCGGGCCGTATTCAAACTGACCGCTCAAGGGCTGGAGCTGACAGAAATTGCTCCCGGCGTGGACATGCAGAAGGATGTGATCGACCTGATTCCCTTCCCAATCGTAGTCCATTCTCCAGTAGAGATGGACGCAGACCTGTTTCGGTAAGGACAAAAGAAACGAAGGGGAAATATGATAAAACAGGAATTATGGTTTGATGTTGTGGTGATTGGCGGCGGCGGGGCTGCCCTGCGTGCGGCGCTCAGCGCTTGCGAATATGGAGCGTCTGTTGCGCTGGTGTCCAAAGGGGAGGCCGGTAAAAGCGGTGCTACCTTTTATAGTGTGGCGGAAATCGGCGCCTTCAATGTGCCTGACGGCGCTATGGACCCCACAGACAGTCCAGAGGCCTTTTATCAGGACATGAAGGACGCCGCTCTTGGAACGGCCAGGCTGCCGCTTTGCGAAATCCTTGCACGACAGGCGGAAGACGCCCTCAAGTATCTGGAAGAGATCAGCGGCGGGCAGGTATTCAGCAAGGCGGATGGGAAATTCAAGGTATACCAGGCATGTTTTTCCAAGAAGCCTCGTTCCCATGTGGTGGATCATCATTTTAAACCGATCCTCAAAGCGCTGCGGGAAGAAGTAAAAAAGAAAAATATCAAGGTTTTAAACGGTTTTCAGGCCGTGGACCTGCTTCTTTCCGGAGGAGAGGCCGGAGGCGTGCTGGCTCTGGATGAAAAGGGGGAAGCGGTTGTCATCCACGCAAAAAGCGTAGTGCTGGCCACAGGCGGCGCCAGCCGTTTGTTCCGGCAGAATATGTACCCCGCGGATATTACCGGGGATGGATATGCTATGGCTTACCGGGCTGGCGCACAGCTGAGCAATCTGGAATTTATCCAGGCCGGAATTGGTGTGGCGCATCCATTTATCAACCTTTTCGGAAACTATCTCTGGAAAGCATCTCCCGTTATCCGCAACGCGGCGGGGACGCGCATCCTCCGAGAGACCTATGGCAGGGACACGGAGCGGAACGCCATTATGGAAAAAACGCATTTCCCGTTCAGCACAAGAGATTCCTCCAAGTGGATCGAAATTGCGGTGCAAAGCGAAATCAACCGCGGGCATGGAACCGAGAATGGAAACATGCTGTTGGACTTTTTGGAAACGGACTTTCCAAAGCTGTTCCAGGAGGACCCGGCATTTGCCGATATGTGGAAAATCACTTATCAGTGGCATATGGAAAAGGGAATGGACCTGTACCAGCAGCCAGTCGAGATTGCCTGCTTTGCCCACGCGATCAATGGAGGCGTGCTGATCGACGGGCAAGCCTGCTCCAGCATACCTGGCCTGTATGCCGCCGGTGAGACGGCCGCCGGCCCTCATGGCGCGGACCGCTTAGGCGGCAACATGTCGGTTACATGCCAAGTGTTTGGCAAAATTGCAGGACAGTATGGCGCGGTACGGGCGAACGCCATGAAACCGTTCCCGGATATTCACAGGGCGGAATCGGAAGCTCTTGACCGTCTGCGGAGCCATGTGACTGGCCGGGCGGCAGACTGGGACCGTATGCTGGATAGGCTTCAAAGGGAGTCTGACCGGGCGCTGCTGATCGTCCGTGAGGAGAAGGGACTTGAAATTTACCAGGCATTCCTGCGGGAACTGCGTCAACAGTTGCAAGAGGGCTGCGAAGAGGCATCTGTACGAAAATGGATTCAACTTGAAAATTTGACGCAGACCGGCGAAATGATCGCAGCGGCAGCATGGATGCGGCGGGAAAGCCGAGGAAGCCATTACCGCGCAGATTATCCGGAGTTGGACAAATCGCTGAGGCGAATGCTTCTAATTCAAAAAGATGGTTCCCAGAACATAACCTGTCGCTGGGACACTTAGAATGAATGTAAGAGGACAGGATTGGTGTTCAGCCTGTCAAAAGCCGGTTTCTCAATCGGAGAAACCGGCTTTTATTGTCACGGCATGCCAAGGGCTGATGACCTGCGTGATAGCGTTCACTTTCAACAAAAGGACATATTGCTGTCCTTCTAAAACCATTTGATTTGTCCTGCCCATTTCCGTTTTTAGGCGCATTATTTCAGGATGCTATATACACATTCCAGCAAGGTCAGTGCCAAAATGATATTGATAGGCCGGTAATGTTGAAGATAAACCCTCTGGATAACCACTCCTGCACCGATCCATGCTGTGGTGGCAATCGTTCCTATCGTAGCAATTATCAGTTCAAAGAGGATCCGCATCCATAAGGCTATATACTAGCCATAGCACAAATAACGCACAAAAATCCCCTGCCGAATAAGGCAGGGGATTTTTTGAAGTTGGGGAACTGCTTTTCCTCAAGCTGGCGCTCCTTGTGTGTACGCTAGGCAGATGTCATTGCAGTTCCCAACGTTTTATCTGCCCCTAATCGTCAGCCGCAAATACCGTTGCAAAGACCCTGCACCAGCAACATCCCTGCAACGGCTCCCTGGTCCTCGACACCCTGGGCTTTGGCGGCAAACACGGCGGCTTTGCCGTATTTGGGCAGCATATCTTTGGTTGCCTTGACGCCCTTTTTCGCGCCGTCCAGCGCCGCCTTGGCCGTATCGGCTAAGCTGCTTCCCGCTGACGCAGCTGTTTCTGCGGCTTCTGCCGCAGGTGCAAGAGCGTCTAAAACCGTGCGTTCACCAGGAGAACACTTGCCCCGCTTGGCAATCCCGGCGGCAAAGCCTGCCAAAAATGACGCAAAGCCCGCTGCATCCACAGAAGCCTTGCCCGTCAGGCGTTTGCCGCCCTCCATCCAGCCAGAGGCCATCAGCGTTCCCATGGTGGAAGGTACGGCGCTTGCCATCTTCATCCCGGCCTTGCTCAGACGCTTGCCCATGTCGCCCTCCTCAATAGCGGCGAACAGCTCCGGAAGGGCACAATACCCCTTTTTCATCGTCAGTCCCAGATCGCCGTCGCCCATTTGCGCATCCATCTCGCAAAGCCGCTCAGCGTTCTCCGTCATAACCTTAGCAATGGTTTCCATCAGCAAGGGCCATTCATTTACCGTGATCTCATTCATCCTGGCATCTCCTTACTTCTGGCAATAAAAAGGCGTGCTGACCGGCAGGTCCAGCATGGCCTTGGTTTCTGCGTCTACCTTCATAATCGAAACGGAAGCGCCTGCCATTTCCATAGAGGTGGCAAATTCGCCCACGAAGGTGCGGTAAATGTTGATGCCCTTGTCCGCCAGAATTTTGGAGACGCTGTTAGACAGGATGTACAATTCTTCTACAGAAGTTGCGCCCAGACCGTTAATCAACAGCGCCACTTCTTCGCCGGAAGCTACAGGCATATCCTTTAATAAGGTATCCAACGATTCCGCTGCCAAATCGTCAGCCGTTTTGACTGGCCCGTTCCAAACGCCTGGCTCGCCATGGATGCCCATGCCCATAGCCATTTCGTTTTCACCCAGGGTGAAATTTGAATGTCCAATTTCAGGAATGACGCAGGGTGTCAGCGCAAAACCGACGGTGCGGGTATTATCCTTGGCTTTCTGCGCTGCCGCGAGGACTTCATCCAGTGAGCCCATCTGTGCGGCCTTAGCCCCGGCGCATTTATACATGAAGAAGATACCGGCTACACCGCGCCGCGCCGCAGGGTCGGCGTTGGAGTTCACGTCGTCCGCGCCGACGATAGAACGGGTCTCGATGTCCTCCAGCTCGCACATTTCAGCCGCCATATCAAAATTCATGATATCACCGGTATAGTTGCCGTAGAGGTACAGAACGCCTGCTCCGGCCTGGACTTCCTTGCTGATTTCAAAAATCTGCTCCGCGCTGGGGGATTGGAAAACACTTCCCACTGCGCAGCCGTCCAGCAGGTTTTCACCCACGTAGCCCAGAAACAGCGGGAGGTGTCCAGTGCCGCCGCCGGTGATGATAGCGACTTTGCCGGGAACTTTTTTCTTTTTGCAGTAGCAGCGCAGGTCGTCGTTTACATACCCGACCTCTCCTGCGTGGGCGCGATAGATGCCTTCCAGCATGTCATCGGTGTAACGGGCAGGATCGTTGATAATTTTTTTCATATTAAAACCCTCCTTATGGTTTTTAAATCTTTTCGTGAACCGCAGGAATATGCAGTGTTCCTTCTTCCATGGTGCGTTTTACTTCTTCCAGCCAAGGCACCGAATCAGCGGCGCCTGCCCGTCCAACGCACAGCGCACTTGCCGCTGTAGCCATCCGCAGGCACTCCGGGAGTTCCAGTCCATTCAATACGCCATATAGGAAGTAACCGCTGAAGGTATCGCCTGCGGCAGTGGTGTCCACTACATCGACGGAACAAATACCTATCGAATAGATATCGTTGCCCTTGCGGCACATCGCGCCGCTGCCGCCTAATGTGAGCAGGATGTTCATTTTCGGGTATTTCGCGGACAGCGCATCCAGGATTTCCGATTCCGCACAGTCCTCTACCAGCTGCCGGCCTTCCACTTCGTTGACAATGAGCCAGTTCACCAAGTTCAGATCACACTCTGAAATTTGCTCATCCATCGGCGCAGCGTTCAGGAAGACTGGGAGGCCGCGCCGGTGCGCCGTCTCTATAATATAAGGCAGAAGGTTGACCTCATTTTGCAGCAGCACGGCGCCCTCGCCGCCGAAGGCATCAAAAATGCCGTCGATCAGTTCTGTTGTCAGCTGGCGGTTGGTCCCACCGTATAGCAGGATGCAGTTTTGTCCCTGCTGGTTTACTTGAATGACGGTATGTCCGCCTTTTCCCGGCACCTGACGGATCAAATCGGTGTTCACGCCGTTTTCCCGCAGCTTATCCAGCAGCATCCCGCCGTCTTCGCCAATCAGTCCCGCGTGCCAGACCTCGCTGCCTGCCCGTACAGCGGCAATCGATTGGTTCAGCCCCTTTCCGCCGCAAAAGAGGTTCAACCCCTGGGAGAGCTTCGTTTCCCCTGGCAGGAGGAACGCGTCCACTTGATATACATTGTCGACATTCATGGAGCCTAGATTCAAAATTTTCATGCGCAGCCGCCTCCGTTTCATTTCCTTTCCTTAACGATAGCAGAAATGATGTCGGAAAGCAATCTTCTAAACATGTGGTTTTCTGTTGGATTTTGAGAGAATTCACCATGAGAATGATTGCCCATAGGGAAAAGCGCTCGGGATTTTCTGCCGGAGGTTTTTCCAAGTATACAGCTGCAAAACCATAAACGGCCCCTAGATTTATGGACATAATGCACAAAATGTTGTACAAATTCTAAGAAATTTAACTAAAAATATTCACAAAAGAGCGTTGAAAGTCATTGTGGGAACCGCTAAAAAACGGTGGTCAAAAATTGCGAACAGAATAGCCAAAAGCCGTTGCAGGAATTTGTGAAAAAAGTTGAAAATACACATTTTACAACAAAATGCCAGAGTGTGCCCTTGTGTTTTTCATGGGCATGTTGTATAATTCAACTAACAAAAGCAGGAAGGCTTTTGTAAAAAATTCGAGGAGGAGCAAAATGAAAAGAATATTGTCGATCATCCTTGTACTCGCAATGCTGTTTGCCCTGACCGCCTGCGGCGGCAATAACGGCCAGGACAGCACCGGCGGGGACACCCAACAGGACGACAACAGCACCAGCGGAGACACCCAGCAGACGGAAGAACCCAGCGGCGACGCCACAGACAGTCCTGTGGCCGGCAAGAAAGTTGCGTACATCATGATTATGCCGTCTGCCACCATCTTCCAAATGTGGGCCAACTCCTGCCAGGACCTCTGCAAGGCTCTGGGCGCAACCTGCGACGTTTTCTTCTGTGACGGCGACTTCAATAAGTGGCAGGATACCATCCGTACCTGCGCTTCCGGCGGCTATGACGGCCTGCTGGTCTCCCACGGCAACCAGGACGGCTCCTACGTGTTCCTCAAGGAAATCACAGAAGCCTATCCTGACCTGAAAATCACCTGCTTCGACACCCAGTTCTATGCCGACGGCGAGTATCAGAAGCTCCCCGGCGTGACCCAGATGTTCCAGCAGGATGCCAGCCTCGTTACCGTCCTCCTGGACGATATGATCGAGAAGTTTGGCGAGGGCGTCCGCCTCATCAAGGTTTGGCGCGGCCCCAACTACAACAGCCCGTTTGACCGCCGTGAAGTCGGCTGGCAGGAGTATGAAGCTGCCGGCAAGATCGTCACCGTTGGCGAAGTCCAGCCCCTCCAGGATACCGTCGACTCCGCGAACACCGTGTTTGCCGCTTACCTCCAGGGCCTGAACCGTGACGACGTGGACGGCGTGGTTGTATACTACGACTGCTACGGCCAAGGCGTATACAATGCCATCGTTGAGAACGCCAACTTCAACGGCACCAATGGCGACGCCCTGCCGATGGGCTCTGTCGACATCGACCCCGTCGATGTGACCAACATGCAGACCCGCCCTGACATCTGGACCGCTGCCGGCACGACCGACTGGACTTTGAACGGTGAGATCGGTATGCGTATCCTGCTTCTGGAAATCGCCGGCGAGTATGACAAGATTTATGATCCCGCCAGTGGCCAGATGGGTGTCGATCTGGTGGAAGTCCCCGGTTCTGCGATCCCAGCTTCCGCTTTGAAGCCTGAGTCTACGGTAGAGAACTTGGGCGATATTGCCGACGAGACCTATGGCAATCTGAGCTATCTGTCCGTTACGGACTGGATGCCCGCCGACCTGATCCACTAATTGTCTTCATGCCATAAAATAAAGATTGCATGAACGGAGGAAGCGCCGGAGTTTTTTCCGGCGCTTCCTTGATATGATCGAATTACGTCCGCGAGAAAAGAGGGAGCCCCATGGATCAAATCACGCTTGAAACCCGCAAGGTATCTATTGAATTCCCCGGTGTGAAAGCTCTGTCCGATGTGGATTTCGAGATTGCAACCGGAGAAATCCGCGCCGTTGTGGGCGCGAACGGCGCCGGAAAATCCACCTTGATGAAGGTGCTGGCCGGCGCAAATCCCGACTATACTGGCGAGGTCCTCTTAAACGGCGAGGTGGTGGAGGTGCGTACACCCTCCGCCGCTAAGAAGCTGGGCATCCAGATCGTCTATCAGGAAGTGGACACCGCTCTGATCCCGACGTTATCCGTAGCGGAGAACGTGATGCTCAACCATACGATTATGAATACAAAGGGCCACCCTGTGGTCAACTGGCCGAAAATGCGCCAGGAGGCGAAGAAAGTCCTGGAGCGGCTGAATATTACAAATATTAACGTCAAAACCCTGGTACAGGACCTGTCCCTTGCCCAGAAGCAGATGGTGCTGATTGCCCGGGCCATTCAGGGCGAGTGCAATTTCCTGATTTTGGACGAACCTACCGCGCCGCTGAGCGACACGGAGACGGTGGAGCTGTTCCGCTTGGTGCAGCACCTGCGGGAGACGGAGAACGTCGGCGTTATTTTCATCTCCCACCGCATCAACGAGATCATTCAAATCTGCCACAAGTATACCGTCATGCGCAATGGCGAGATTGTCGGCACCAGCCCTGTGACATCGGAAACTACTTCCCGGGAGATCGTGGAGAAAATGCTGGGCCGGTCGTTTGAGGAGAATTTCCCCAAAGAGGCCGTTTCCATCGGCGAAGACATCTTCCAGGTACAGCACCTCTCCGGCGCGGAGGGCAAGGTGAACGACGTCTCCTTCCACGTGCGGAAGGGTGAAATTATCGGCGTGGCAGGGCTTGTGGGCGCAGGGAAGAGCGAGCTTTGCAAAACGCTTTTCGGTGACTACAAAAAAACCGCCGGTGAAATTGTGCTGCACGGCAAGACGCTGAAAATCAAAAACCCCTCCGACGCAGTGAAGGAACGAATCGCCTTGGTCCCGGAGGAACGCCGGAAAGAAGGCGTGTTGGTTAACGAGGATGTGAGCTTTAACCTGTCAGCGGCGTGCCTGGGCAAATTCTGCGTGGCATCTTTCATCAACAAGGCCAAAACGGATGCCAACGCGAAAAAATATATTGAGCAGCTGGGTGTAAAAACGCCGTCGATTCGGCAGTGGGTGCGGAATCTCTCCGGCGGCAACCAGCAAAAGGTGGCCGTAGGCAAATGGCTGGCGGCAGATTGTGATATTTACATGTTCGATGAACCAACCAAGGGCGTAGACGTGGGTGCAAAGCAGGATATTTTCCGGCTGATCAACGATATTGCCAAGGCGGGGAACGGTGTAATTTATGCGTCCTGTGAAAACTCGGAGCTGCTGTCGATTACAGACCGGATCTATGTGTTGTATGACGGAAAAATTATGGCAGAGCTGGTCACCGCCGATACTTCCGAAGACGAAATTATGCATTACGCAGTAGGCGGTACAACGGCCTTTGCGAAAGCCCAATAAATACAGGAGGAATCCCTATGGAAACTCTGGAGCTGAACAAGAAAAAACAGGCTGCACACTTCCTGCTGGACTGGGCGGCTGTCATTGCGCTGGTATTGTGCTTTATAATCTTCACGGCATTAAAAGGATCATCCTTCATGTCGGGCGACAACATGGTAAACATCCTGCGGGCGATGTCCATCACGACGGTGTTCGGTATTGCGGCAACCGTGACGATGGCCCCGGACGGGTTTGATATGTCGGCCTGTACACTGGCAAGCTGCTCGGCGTATGTGTTTGTGTCTATGTACCTGTGGTACGGGCTGTCGCTGGGTATGTCCATCGTGGTGTGCATTGTGGTGACGTTGATCATGTATCAGCTGACCATGTTCCTGATCTTGGTCTGCAAAATTCCCGACATGCTGGCAACGTGCGCCTTAATGTTTGTACACCAGGGCTTAGGGCAGTGGTACATCGGCGGCGGCGCAGTTTCCACCGGTATGCGCACCCCCAGCGGCAAGGACCCCGCCCGGATCGCATTGAGCGATGCATTCAGCGCGATTGGCCGTTCGCCCTACATCATTATTATTATGTTGGTCTGCGTGCTGGCGGCGTACCTGTTTTTAAACTACACCAAACATGGCCGCTTCCTGTATGCCATGGGCGGAAACCGGCAGGCGGCGAAGCTGTCCGGTATCAATATTAAGTCTTACCGCTACCTGGCGGGTATGATTACGGCCCTGTTTATTGCAGTCGGCGGTATCCTGGTAGCTTCCCGCGGAAGCTCTGCCCAGGTGGGCTGCGCGGATAACTATCTGATGCAGTCCTTGGCGGCGGTGTTTGTGGGCCGTTCTGTGGGCGGCGCGGAGAAGCCGAACGCGCTGGGTACGCTGGTTGGCTCTATGCTGGTTTCAACGCTGGAAAACGGCCTGACAATCTGCGCAGTGCCTTATTATGTATTGCCTGCCGTCAAGGGCGCCGTGCTGGCGCTGGCACTGATGGCTGCTTATGCAGGCAAGAAAGAACAGTAAGATAGCAAAATCTGCTTCAAATATATTTGTAAGAAAGGATCTGATTCGATGGGTAAATTTGATCAGTATTTCTTGATGAACATTGACGACATTTTGGAGTATACACTGGTAAAGCTGCCGGAGATTGGATGGGATAAGGCGTCCATGCAGGCAAAGGAAATCGGAGACGGCAACCTCAATTACGTCTTTCGCGTGTGGGACGCGGCAGGCCACTCTGTTATTATTAAGCACGCGGGGGTGTCCCTGCGCATTTCCGAGGACATGAAAGTTTCTACTGACCGGAACCGTATTGAGTCTGAAATCCTGCAATTGGAGGACAAGTACGCTCCCGGCATGGTGCCAAAGATTTACTTTTATGACACGGTTATGAGCGCCTGCGGCATGGAGGACCTATCGGACCACCAGCTTATGCGGTACGCTTTGATGAAACACGAAACGTTCCCGAATTTTGCGGAAGATATCTCGACGTTCATGGTAAATACATTGTTGATGACCAGCGACGTAGTGATGGAACACCAGGAAAAAAAGAACCTTGTCAAGAGCTTCATCTCCCCTGAGCTGTGCAAAATCACCGAGGATTTGGTTCTTATGGAACCATATAACGACATCAACGGGAACAACCACGTTTTTGAGCCAAACACCGAGTTTGTGAAAAGGGAATTGTATAGCGATGAGGCGCTGCACCTGGCGGTTTCTAAGCTGAAATTCAAATTCATGACCGACGCCCAGGCGCTGATGCACGGTGACCTGCATACCGGCTCGATCTTTGTAAAGCCTGATTCTACAAAGGTCTTTGATCCTGAATTTGCCACTTATGCCCCGATGGGCTATGATATCGGCAATGTTGTTGCAAACTTGATTTTCGCTTACGATAACGGCCTGGCTACCGGTGACGCCGCTTTCTGCAATTGGTGCTTGAAGGCCATTGAGGAAATCATGGATTTGTTCATTGAAAAGTTCAACAAGAAATACGATGAGACCGTTACAGAACCTATGGCGAAGGTTAAAGGTTTCAAGGAATGGTATCTCGAGGGTATCCTCAACGATACCGCCGGTTACGCTGGAACCGAGCTGCACCGCCGGACGGTGGGCATGGCAAATGTCAAGGATGTGACGACCATCGAGGATGTGGAAAAGCGCGCTTGGGTAGAGCGGCTGAATATCCTTTGCGGCAAGGAGTACATCTTGGAGCAGGACAAATTCCGCAGCGGCGCAGATTTTGTTGCAGCGGTCAAACGGGCGGAAGAAGCGGCGAAGTAACGGCTTTTCCGTGAAGAATTTAGGGAGGAGTGAAACGATATGAATGCATTACAGTTGGATACGGTTCTGCTTTCCAAAGACCGTTCCTGCCTGGAGATTTTGGATCAGACTTTGCTGCCCGGCACGATCAAGGTGCTGCATGTGAGTAAGATCGAGGATATCTGGGAAGCCATTAAGCTTCTGCGGGTACGTGGTGCGCCGGCTATCGGCGTGTGCGCCGGTTATGCAATTGCGCTGACAGCTTCCAGGATTGAGACCGCGGACTCTGCCGTTTTTTGTGAGGAGTTCATGAAGCAGAAGACCTATCTTGCTTCCTCTCGTCCTACGGCAGTAAACCTGTTCTGGGCGCTGGACCGGATGGAGAAAACCATGCGGGCAAATCTGGATAAACCGGTTCCGGAGATTAAGGAAATCCTGTTTGCTGAGGCACAGAACATCCGGGATGAGGATGTTGCCATCAGCCGCAGCATCGGTGAGATTGGCTTCGGTTTGCTGAAGCACGGCGACGGTATTCTGACTCACTGCAATGCCGGTACGCTGGCAACGGCCAAATATGGTACGGCTACCGCGCCGATGTACATTGCGCAGGAGCATGGCTGGACAGATTTCCGGGTCTACTGCGACGAGACCCGCCCCCTGCTGCAAGGCGCACGCCTGACGGCGTTTGAGCTACACAATGCCGGTATTGATACGACGCTGATTTGCGACAACATGGCGTCGATTATGATGAAAAGCGGAAAAATCAATATCGTTTTTGTAGGCTGTGACCGTGTGACCCGGAATGGCGATGCTGCTAATAAAATCGGTACCTCCGGCGTGGCAATTCTGGCAAAACACTATGGCATCCCGTTCTATGTGTGCGCCCCCAGCTCGACCATTGATATGTCTTTGGAGACGGGCGATCAGATCCCCATTGAGGAGCGTGCTGCCGAGGAAGTCACCGAAATGTGGTACAAAGAGCGTATGGCCCCGGAGGGTGTGAAGGTGTTCAACCCTGCGTTCGACGTGACCGACCACTCTTTGATTACTGGTATCATCACCGAGAAAGGGCTGTGTCAGGCGCCATATGACAAGGCGTTTGAGGCGCTGGGCATTGGAAAATAAAAAAGAAAAGAGCCGGCGGCGTTTGCCGCTGGCTCTGGAATCAATAACAGGCAACCCCGATGCTTTTTAAGTGGTTCTGCCAGAGGGGAGAGAGCGGTTCGTCACAGATAACCGCTGTGAGGTCCTCCAAGGGACAGATGTTGACAAAGGAGATGCCGTCAAGCTTGCTGTGGTCTACCGCCAAGTAAGTGCTGTGGCTGCGGTGGAGAACGGTCCGGCGGGCGAGGGCGTCACTTTCATTAGAATCCGTTGCACCGAACTCAATATGGACGGTGCGGCAGGAAAGAAAGGCTTTATCTACATAATAGCGGGACAAATCTTCAATGGTCTGTTCGCCGCAAAAGGACATGCTGCGGGGCGCGTAGTTGCCGCCGGCGAGAATGAGCCGGACACAGGAGGAGGCTGAGAGAATTTCTGCAACCTTGAGGGAATTTGTCAGCACGGTAATGTGCTTTTCCAGCAGCTCCTGGGCAACAAACCAGTCGGTGGTGGATGCATCGAGAAAAATGGAATCGCCTGTTTGGATCAACTCCGCACATTTGCGGGCAATCTCTTTTTTCTCCTGCTTCCGGATGACAGAACGCATGGAAACGCTGATGTCGTTTTGTACACCTTCGGTGATATAAGCCCCTCCATGGGTGCGGATTAACTTGCCTTCGGCTTCCAGCTCCTTGAAATCCCGCCGTATGGTTTCGGTTGCCACGCCCAGGGACGCTGCCAGCTCCGAGACATTGACGCTCTGGTGTTCCCGTAAAAGCTCCAAAATCATGTTGCGGCGGGTGATTGCCAACATACACAGCCCTCCTTCCATCTTTGTGTTCATGCTATCACAGGGCGAAACGGATTGCAACGAAAATCTTGGCCCTTTTCCAAAATCCCAATTTGATCTTGTGTTCCCTGTAAGATCAGCAGGGCAACTATAGCAATATAAGGATAGGGCATTTTGAAACATCGTCAGAGGTGAAGCTGTGCGAAATTGCATCCGATGTAATACAGAAATGATCGAGGACTTGGATATCAAGGAACCCATGCACTGCAGTATGCTAAGGGTGACAAGGCCAGAAACATCCGGGATAATGCCAAAGAACTACTTTGGAAAAATCAAGGCTGCGGTTTGCCCTAAACGCGGTTATTTAGAAACATATTTATCCCGTTTAGATAAAATTCAGCAGTATAAAGGGTGAAGAGTAAGAACCTGCGCTCCTAACCAGAAATACAAAAACGAATTGGAAATTTCCAAAAATCGGCTGTTTGTGAGGTGTTTTATGTGTACATTTGACCAAGCGTGGGCGGAAAAGGTGGATCGGGCCGCCGAAAAAATTCGCCTGATGGTCTTTCAGCACACTATTGAGCAGCGGGGCGGCTACTTGACCCAGGCTTGCTCGGCAGGTCAGATTCTGGCAGCGCTGTATCAAGGGCTGATGCACCTGCCAGAAATGGAAACGCCCCGTCTGCCTGAGGGCTGGCACGGCGTACCTGGCCCTGGAAGGCCTGCCCAGACAGGGATTGGATTCAACTCTGGCGGCCTGCCGGGTTACGACCGGTTTGTTCTGTCTCCGGCACAGTATGCGCTGGTGCTTTATGCCGTCTTGATCGAAACGGGCCGGATGGACAAGGCCGGTATGCAGGCCTATAATGCCGATGGCAGCAGCGTGGAAATGATCGGCGCGGAGCATTCGCCGGGAATGGAGGTTACAACCGGTTCCTTAGGCCAGGGCATCAGCCAGGCCAGCGGGATTGCCATGGGCCTTCGGCTCAAGGGGGATACTGGCCGGGTATTTGTGTTTTTGTCGGACGGCGAGTGCCAATCGGGCGAATTCTGGGAGGCGCTGCAAGCCGCCAGTTTCCATAAGCAGGATAACCTCATTTTGGTTGTTGACCGTAATGGATGCCAGTGCGACGGCGTGATGGAACCGGTGATGAATATTGAACCGTTTGACGAACGTTTCCGCTCCTTTGGCTGTGCATGTGTCCGAATTCCCGGGCACGAACCGCTGAAACTGGCCCAGGCGTTGGCGACGCCCCACGAGGGAAAGCCGCTGGCTGTAATCTGCGACACAGATCCTTGTTATAAATTGGAATTTTTGCGGGAACGGTATCCAAAATTCCACTATATCCGCTTCACCGAGCCAGGACAGTGGGAGGATTACCGGGACCGGTATGAACAAATGGCGAAGGAGGCGAGGCAGTGATGGAGATTTGCAAGCGCGTCCACGCCAAGAATCTCGTCCATTGGGCGAAGGATAAACCAGAAGTTTTGGTGCTTTCCGCTGATTTGACCAGTTCCTGTGAGGCCGACGCGTTCCGGGATACATACCCCAGCCGGTTTTTTTCTATGGGTATTGCTGAGCAGAATATGCTGGGTTTTGCGGGCGGTCTGGCGCGGGAGGGATGGATTCCCTTTGTTCATACATTTGCGGTGTTCATCTATCGCCGGGCGCTGGATCAGATTGCCATGTCGGCAGCGTACCCGAATCTGCCGGTGAAGCTGGTTGGATTTCTGCCAGGTGTGACCACGCCGGGCGGCGCGACCCATCAGGCAATTGAAGATATTGCCGTTATGCGGGCTTTGCCGAACATGACGGTTTTGGAAACAGGCGACGCGACAGAGGTGGAGAATGTTCTCCAAATTGCCTATGAGATAGATGGCCCTGTTTATATCCGAATGCTGCGCGGTGAACTCCCGCGCCTGTTTTCCGAGCCAATGCAGTTTGGCAAGGCTCGGAAACTGACAGAGGGCGACGATCTTGTGCTGGTCTCCTCCGGGCTTTGCACCGAGGAGTGCCTGCGGACGGTCAAGGTTTTGGAGGCCAACGGGATTCGTGCGGCGCTCTACCATATTTCAACCCTGAAGCCCTTTTCCTATCCCGAAATCATCGACAACATTGCCCGGAGCCGCTATGGCGTAATCTCGCTGGAGAACCATACTGTTATCGGCGGACTGGGTTCCTGCCTTGCAGAGTGTATGGCAGAGGCCGGCGTCGGTAAGAAGTTAATCCGCTTAGGCATTCAGGACCAATTCCTCCATGGCGCAAGCCGAAAATATTTGATGCACGAGTATCATATGGATGTTTGGGCGCTGCTGGAAGCCATTGAGAAGGCTGTTGGAAGCAAACTGAATGTACAAGAGGCAGACATCGGCGAGGTGTTCCTCCCAGAGGCTCTAAGCGATGCGAAGCCGGAGGCGCTTTAATGAAATTCAAATATTATGACGATGGTGCTTTGCGCTGCCAGCTTAGCGGAAGGAGTTTTGCCGTTACCTACCATATCCGGGGCACAGAAAAAGAAGCTCTGGAAATTGCAAAAAATATGTGTGTCGAGCAGACCGTGGAATTTCCGGCGGAGCACATCGGCTGTCCAGCCATTCACGATGGGATTCTGGGCCGGGTTGCCTGTGTGGAAGATAAGGGAAATGGCTTTCAGCGGGTGGATATTGTGTATGCTGAAGAAACCGCAGGAGATGACCTGCCGCAATTGCTGAATGTAGTGTTTGGCAATAGCAGCCTCCTGCCTGGAATCGTGCTGAAACGGATATCGCTGTCCGACCAGATGCGGGAAAAATTCCCTGGTCCCCGCTATGGTGTAGAGGGACTGAGGGAACGGCTGCATGTTTACAACCGGCCTTTTACGTTCACAGCGCTGAAGCCGATGGGCCTGCCGCCGGAAGCGCTGGCGGAGGAAGCTTATCAATGTGCCCTGGGCGGCATTGACTTGATTAAAGACGATCATGGGTTGATGGACCAGGCCTTTTCCCGTTACCGGGAGCGGGTGGAACAGGCTGCGGAAGCTGTCCGGCGCGCCAACACGGAAACTGGCGGACATACCGCTTATATTCCCAATATTTCCGGAAGCTTCCGGGAGACGGATGACCGGCTTTCCCTGGCGGCGGACTGCGGCTGCGGCGGTGTGCTTGTCTCGCCGGGACTGGTGGGATTTGATATGATTTCTTATGCTGCCGAAAAGACCAAACTGCCCGTTGTGGCACACCCGGCCTTTTTGGGAGGGAGCCTTGACCGGGGCAAGGGCGGCATTGATTGTGCGTGCCTCTTAGGCCAACTGCCCCGCTTGGCGGGAGCTGATATTTTGGTTTTCCCGAACTTCGGAGGACGGTTTTCCTTGACGGAAGAACAGTGCGCCGGTATCCGTGACCGGGCGGCGGAAGCCCCTGGACATGCGGCGGCGCCATGCCCCGCTGGGGGAATGCGGATGGAGAAAATCCGTCAAATGGTGGAGTTTTACGGAAACGATACAGCGCTGCTGATGGGTGGGAGCTTGTTCACGGCGCCGGGAAGCCTCGCTGAAAATTGCCGGAAATTCCGTGAAAAATTGGAAGAAATGATGATATAAAGGAGGCAGTCTATGTACGGTGAAGAACGGGACCGCTACCTCTCCGACCGGGATGCCAAACAGGAAATCCTGGAGGTGGGGCGGCGGATGTACGCCAAAAATTACGTGGTGTCCAATGACGGGAACATCACCTGCAAGGTTTCGCCGACGACCCTCTGGACCACCCCTACTGGTGTGAGCAAGGGGTATATGACCGAAGAAATGCTAATTAAGGTGGACCTGGAGGGGCATGTCCTCCAAGGGAGCCGGAAGCCCTCCAGTGAGCTGAAAATGCATCTGAGGGTATACCGAGAAAATCCCGATTTAATTGCCTGCGTCCATGCCCATCCACCAGTGGCAACGTCGTTCGCCATCGCTGGCATTGCGCTGGACCGGCCGATCCTGCCGGAGGGCGTGGTGCAGCTGGGCGTGGTGCCGGTAGCCCCTTATGCAACACCAGGCACCCAGGAGGTGCCGGATTCTATCGCACCCTACTGCCGGACGCATAATGGCGTTTTGCTGGCAAATCACGGTGCGCTGACCTGGGGCATGAGTCCTATGCAGGCCTATATGCGTATGGAATCCCTGGAATATTATGCGCTTGTAACCATGTACACTGGCAACATCATTGGCCGGGCAAATGAACTCTCCTGCGAACAGGTCGACCGACTGATTGAAACCCGTACAAAGCTGGGCGTTACCACTGGCGGCCGTCCTACCTGCCGGTTTGCCGCGTCTGGACAGCCTTCCCCCTGTTCACAAGGCCAATGCTGTCCAGGCGGTACGCCTTGTGAAAACGGCGAGATTGCCAGCGTGGTGCGGAGCGTCGTGGCGCAGATTCAAGGACGATGATGGAGCGGAAGGATATACGCAACGCCGTTCTGACCCATTTGGCCGGGATGGGAACGAAGTTTGTCCCAGCAGGCGTCAGCGCAAGGCACGTACACCTGAGCCAGGAAGATCTCGCGGCGCTTTTTGGGCCAAGCTACAGCCTCCAGCCCTGTAAGCCGCTTTCTCAGCCGGGACAGTTCGCGGCGGCGGAAAAGGTGTGCGTCGCAGGCCCGCGGGGTGAAATCCAGAACGTGCGGGTGCTTGGTCCCGTGCGGGGCCGAACGCAGGTGGAGATGACATTCTCCGAATTGATGCGCCTGGGAATTCCAGGCGAGGTGCGGATGTCCGGCAATATCGGCGGCACGCCGGGCTGCATCTTGCGCGGCCCGGCAGGACAGGTCTGTATTTCCTGCGGCGTGATTGTCCCAGCGCGGCATCTGCATATGTCGCCCCTGCAGGCGGCGGCGTTCGGACTGAAGGACGGCGAGGCGGTGACGCTTCGCATGAACGGTCCCCGGCCTGGACAGTTGGAGCAGGTCATCTGCCGGGTAGGCGAGGCCCATGATCTGGAAGTCCATCTGGATACCGACGAGGCCAATGCTTTCTGCATTACGGATTCGACACTTTTGGAGGTTGTTGCTCCGGCGGCAGAAAAGCCGAACGGTTCCTGCGGCGGGAAATGCGGGGGATCTTGCGGCTGCGGCGGCTTCTGTGAAAAAAAAGAAATCCCTCCTTCGGAACCGGAAACGCCGTTAATGGATTTGGTAACGGAACGGGACGTCGAAGATGCCTGGAAACGGGGGATTTCTGTGATCCGGTGTCTGCCCCGGTGCATCGTCACCGACGCGGCGCGGGAGCGGGCAATGAGCCTGGAAATTGAAATCAAGCGGTAGGCCGCAAAGGCAGGTGAAAGGATGCAAATTGCAAGAGTGATTGGTTCGGTGGTCAGCACCTCAAAATCCGACCGGCTGACCGGCTTAAAGCTGCTGGTGGTCCGAAACATCGATTTGGACACCATGCAGGAAAAAGGCGCGCCCTTGATTGCGATTGACGCTGTGGGTGCGGGCGAGGGGGAGGTGGTGATGCTCTGCGCTGGTTCGTCGTCCCGTATGACGGAAATCACAAAGGATAAACCAGCAGACTGTACCATCACAGCCATCATTGATTATATCGATATTGAACACAAGCGGGTGTTTGATAAAGGAGGCGGTGAACCGTAATGCTTTCCAAAGAACAGGTAGAAGAAATTGTACGGGCGACTCTGGCCCAGATGGGACAGCCGGAAGCTGCGCCACTGGCTGCCATGCCGGTGCTGCGTCCGGCAGAACCAGCTGTTCGTCCGGCGGCAGACGTGGGTGGCTGGATGTTCGGTGATGCCGATGCTGCTGTGGAAGCTGCCTGGACGGCATTCCAGCAGTTCCAGCAGGTGTCGCTGGAAAAGCGGCGGGAACTGGTGGAAGCCATGCGGCAGGCGGCGCGGGACAACGCCCGGAGACTGTCGGAAATGGCCCATGCGGAAACAGGCTATGGCCATGTGGAGGATAAGATTGTCAAGAACCTCCTGGCTGCGGACAAGACTCCTGGACCAGAAGACATCCCTACGGAAGCTTACACCGGCGACGGCGGTTTTACATTGGTGGAGCATGCGCCATTCGGCGTTATTGCGTCTATTATTCCCTCAACCAATCCGACGGCAACAGTAATCAACAACGCCATCAGTATGATTTCCGCAGGAAACGCCGTTGTGTTCAGTCCCCATCCGGCAGCGAAAAAGTGCTCGCAGGAGGCCATCCGGGTTCTGCATGAGGCATTGGTAGCCCACGGTGCACCCAGCGGTTTGATGACCACCCCGGCGGACCCGACGATGGAAAATTCCCAGCGGATCATGAAACATCCCAGAGTGCGTCTGTTGTCTGTTACAGGCGGCGAGGCAATTGTGAAGGTTGCTATGAACAGTGGGAAGAAAGCGATTTGCGCGGGGCCGGGCAATCCGCCAGTGATCGTCGACGAAACCGCAGAGCTGGAGAAAGCCGGCAAGCGGACCGTTGATGGGGCATCTTATGAAAACAACATCCTGTGCGTGGCAGAGAAAGAAGTGTTTTGTGTCAGTACCGTGTTTGACCGGTTCCTTGGCGAATTGGAGCGTAATGGCGCATGGAGAATCCAAGGCGGCGAGATTGACAAAGTTTTGCGTACCGTGCTGGAGCAGAAAAACGACTCTTACAGCCCCAACCGGAAATTTGTGGGCCGGGATGCGGCGTATATTTTGGAACAGAGCGGCGTAGCATTCAGCGGCAATCCCCGGCTGGTGATCTGCGAGGTGGACCGGAACCATCCGTTTGTGATGACAGAAATGCTGATGCCGGTTTTGGCCTGCGTGCGGGTGAACGATGTGGACGAGGCCATCCGTGAGGCTGTGCGGGCAGAGAATGGCTGCTGGCATTCGGCAATTATGCACTCCACCAATGTGCGGAACATGAGTAAGGCGGCAAAGGCGTTGAATACGACCATTTTTGTGAAAAATGCGCCGTCGTACTCCGGCCTTGGCATGAAAGCGGAAGGGCATGCTACCCTCACCATCGCAACCCCCACCGGCGAGGGCTTGACTTCGGCCAGAAGCTTTACCAGGGCGCGGCGGTGTGTGCTGCACGATGACTTCCGGATTTTGTAAGATGCTGAATCGAATTTATGAGGCCGGCGTTGTTGGCGCCGGAGGGGCGGGGTTTCCCACCCATGTAAAATATCAGGCGAGAGCGGACGTTTTTATCGTCAACGCAATTGAATGTGAGCCATTGCTGCGGACAGACCGGTATATCGTGGAAACCTATGCGCCGGAAATTGTGGCAGCAGCGGTGGAGATTGGCCGGCAGCTTGGCGCTGGCCGGATGGTGATTGCCGTCAAGGAGCATAACGGGGGGATGGTGAACGCCCTGCGTGCGGCGGCCGACAATTCCAATGTGGAATTGTATTTGTCTCCTTCGGTGTATCCGTCGGGCGATGAACAGAACTTGATTTACTGTATTACTGGACGGGTTGTTCCCACAGGAGGCCTGCCGCTGGACGTAGGCTGTGTAGTATCCAATGTAACCACTGTATACCAAGTTTACGAGGCGCTCCAAGGGCGTCCGGTGACAGACAAGATCGTTACCATTGGCGGGGCTGTAGAGCGGCCCATGACCGTTCAGGCTCCCATTGGCACACCTCTGGAGATGCTGCTGCAGCTTGCTGGAGGAGCTGAGGATTGTATATACATCATCGGCGGGCCGATGATGGGGCAGACTGTGGACACGCTCGCCAGGGAAAGTGTCACGAAGACCACCGGAGGCTTGTTGGCGATTCCCAAAAGCGACATATTGCCGGAACGGCGGCAGGTAGATCTCCGGCGCGAGGCGCAGCTTGCAAAGGCTGTATGCTGTCAGTGTTCCATGTGTACGCAGATGTGTCCCCGGAACGCTATGGGTTTAAACGTACAGCCTCACAAGGCCATGCGGGCGCTGGCGGGCGGCAGTACAGCGCTGCTGGGAAACGACAGCAACAGTGTGTGGTCATGCTGCAACTGCGGCATCTGTACCTGCTATGCCTGTAACTTTGGGCTGCACCCGTCGGCAGTGATGCAGATTGCCAAGGAGCAGCTGCGGGAAAAGGGGCGGAAACCTGTGAAGGAGGTCCGTTTTGAACCGCAGGGGTTTGAGGTGAAACGCCTTCCCACCGAGCGGCTGTTGGGCCGATTGAACCTGAAAAAGTATGATGTGGATGCGCCCTTTGCTGGAGTTGTCGAAACGCCGGTAGTGCGCATCCCGCTGAAAATGCACGCAGGCGGGCCAAGCCGTCCCATTTCTGTGGAGGGCAGCGACGTTCAGAAAGGCCAGCTAATCGCGGAACCGGAGGGGCTGGGCGCAAAAATCCATGCATCCATCACCGGCAGAGTAACCCAGGTGAGCGGACGGTATATCGAGATAAGGAAGTGATCAGATGGACGCTTTGGGTATGAATGAGGTGATGAGCATCCCCACCGGGTTCCTGGTGTGCGATACGATGCTGAAAGCGGCTGATGTGGACTTGATTTCCTCCGGCTGTGTGTGTGCTGGGAAGCATTACACGGTGGTCCGGGGCGATGTGGCGGCAGTACGGGCGGCAGTGGACGCGGGACGGGAAGCCGCAGACGGCGCGTTGGTGGATTCCCTGGTAATTGCGAATGTGGAAAAAGGCGTAGCCCCGGCCATTATGGGCTGTACGGATACCGACAGCCTGCGGGCAGTGGGCGTCATGGAAACCTATTCCCTGTGTGCAGCTATCTACGCTGCCGATGCGGCGGCAAAGGCAGCGGATGTCCGTCTGCTAGAAGTACGTTTGGGCCGTGGGCTGGGCGGTAAATCCTTTGTGCTGCTGACTGGGGATGTGGCGGCGGTAAAAGCCGCTGTGGAGGCGGCAGAGGGCCTGGATGAAACCCAGGGTTTGATGGGCAAAAGCGTGGTCATTCCAGCGCCCCACCCGGATTTGCTGCGGAGTATACAGTGAACCCCTGCATAAAGCAGATTTTTCTCATACAAACCAAATTGAATTGAAAAATTGGAGGAACCTATTATGAAAGAAGCTCTTGGAATGATCGAGACCCGTGGACTGATCGGCGCTATCGAAGCGGCAGACGCGATGGTGAAAGCGGCAAATGTTTCCCTGATCGGCAAGGTGCAGATTGGCAGCGGACTGGTGACCGTCATGGTGCGCGGTGATGTTGGCGCGGTCAAGGCGGCTGTAGACGCAGGTGCGGCAGCGGCGAAACGTGTGGGCGAACTGTTCGGTGCGCACGTCATTCCCCGCCCCCATTCGGATGTCGAATTCATTTTGCCGTCCCTGGATAAGGGCGAGGCATGATTACCGGGCGGATTACTGGTACGGTGGTTGCTACAGTGAAGGACCCTTCTATGGAGGGCGTTCCCCTGCTGACCGTGAAGCTTATGGAAAAGGGGCGGGAAACCGAAACTGTAGTAGCCGCAGACCACACCCGCCAGGCAGGATATGGAGACTTTGTGTTCCTGATCCCGAAAAAAGAGGCGTCCCGGATTTTCCGGGACTGCCAAGGACCATATGACATGGCGGTTGTGGGGTTCATCGACACTTATAACACAGAGCAGGTGAACGAATGCGGATAGCCAAAGTAGTCGGGAATGTGGTTTCCACAGTCAAAGACAGCGCGCTTGCGCCTTATAAACTGCTGATTGTGGAGTATTTGAACCCCTTGACCATGGAACCCGAGGGGGAACAGGAAATTGCCACAGATTGCGTTTGCGCTGGAGCAGGCGACATCGTACTTGTGGACACGGACGGCGGCGCGGGCAATATGATCCATGAGGACTGGAACGTCATGACGGACCGGATTTGCTGCGCCATTATCGAAAGCGTCAGCTGTTATGGGAAGAAAACCGTCACGCGGCATGGCGCTTGATCAATCAAAGCGGAATGCCCTCGGAAAAACAAGGAGGTACTGCATATGCTGAAAGGAATCCCGCCGTGCATCTCGCCGGAACTGCTGAAAATTCTGCATGAGATGGGACATGGCGACACCATTGTTATTGGCGACGCCAACTTCCCCGGAGCGTCGGTGGCGGCGGCAAAAAATCACGTCAACATCCGCTGCGACGGACACCGGGCCACAGAAATCCTGGACGCGGTTTTGCAGCTGATGCCGCTGGATACTTTTGTAGACCAACCAGTTATCATCATGGATAAAATGGAGATGCACAAGGACTTGGAATGCCCCGTCTGGGACGAATTCACCGACATCGTAGCCAAATACGACGAACGCGGTGGAGCTGCTGTTTCTTACATGGGGCGATTCCCCTTCTATGAGGCAGCTAAAAATGCTTACGCAGTGATCTCTACCACGGAAACGGCTTTCTATGCCTGCATCATCCTCCAGAAAGGCTGTTTATGATGGAAAACTGGAAACGGAGCGTCATTGACGCGGGAATTCGCATGCTTGACGAGGGTATCACCGTTGGCACCTGGGGAAATGTTACTTTGCGGGACCCAGAAACCAATTACGTTTATCTCAGCCCCAGTGGGATGCCTTACCGGACATTGACGGAAAACGACATTGTTGTTGTGCGTTTGGACGGAAGCCGGGTAGAGGGCGAACGGAAGCCCACCATTGAGACCGAAATGCACCTTGCAATTTACCGGGCACGGCCGGCATGCAATGCCGTCATCCATACCCATCCGATTTATTCCACAGCATTCTCAGCCATGGGCGAGGAGATTCCTCTGCTGCTGGATGAGGCGGCGCAAGTGCTGGGCGATACCGTGCGGACGGCAGATTATGCCCTGCCGGGCTCCATGGAATTGGCCGAGAACTGTGTGAAGGCTTTGGGCGAGAAATCCATGGCTTGCCTGCTGAAATCCCATGGAGCTGTGTGCTTGGGTGAAAATCTGGAGCAAGCCTTTGGCAACTCCACCGTTTTGGAGGCGACTGCCCAGGTTTACAGCATCATCCGTGCCATGGGCGGGACATTTGAGCCGATTTCACCGGAAAATATTGCTGCGATGCAGGATTTCGTCAAATATCGCTATGGGCAGCGGTAAAAACAGCCGATCTCAAACGCCTGCTCCGTGCAAGAACAGCAATAGGTAGGGCTAGTAAGAGCGTGGAAAAGAGCAATCTCTGAGTATTGGGACACTTCTTTATGAAGTGTCCCAATAACATTATAAATCATTTTCAATCTTCGTTGATAGAAGCTGATACTAGCAGTAAGTAATGCACCAGTATGTATGATTCCATGTTAAGATCAGCTACAGCTTCATCGGATACATTCCGCTTTCATCGCACATGACAGCAACCGAAATGTCGATCCCTTCGGATTGTGGGCTATACTATTTCGAATCAAGTTTGACGCAAAATTGGTTCTATGCTATGATATCCGTAGCAAAGGTACAAGGTCTATGAGCGATACAGATAGGGAGTTATGAAATTGAAAGCGAAATCTTTGCATAATTTGACCGAGGAAGAACTGGAACTGGTATTAAACAACTGCTTTGCAAATATCTTTGCGACGGACGGAGTGGGAAACATCGTCTTTGCCAACCGGGACGCGGTAGAATCTCTGTGCGTCAGTGAGGAATACTTGCTGAAACACACAGTCTACGACCTGCTGGAGGAGGGCATCACAGACTATTCCAGCACAGCCAATACCATTCGCACACATACTAAAACCGTAGCCAGCTATACCAATCGGGCAGGCGCAGAGATCATGGTGGTCACTACCCCGGTCTTTGACGCCAAGGGCAATCTGATCCTCTGCGTCACTTACAGCAGAAAGAAGACCGATATGGATGTATTTATTGAACAGGTCAAGGAGGAACGGATTCGAACAAACCGGTATCGAGATGCGGTGAGCTATCTGGATGAGAATAAAAAATTCACCAATATCATCATCTATAAAAGCAAGTTGATGGAATCGCTGTGTCAAACTGCGCAGATCATTGCGCCAACGGACAGCACCGTCATGCTCTACGGAGAGTCCGGCGTGGGAAAGGAGGTCTTTGCCAACTATATCCACCTGAACAGCAAACGGAAGGATGAAATATTCATTCCTGTGAACTGCGCGGCTATTCCAGCCAATCTGATCGAATCGGAATTCTTTGGCTATGAGAAAGGCGCCTTTACCGGCGCTGACAGCAAAGGCAAATCGGGGCTGTTTGAGGTAGCCAATAACGGCACCATTTTTTTGGATGAGATTGGGGAGCTTCCCCTGGAGATGCAATCTAAACTGCTGCGAATCCTGGAAAACGGTGAATTCTTCCGGATCGGCAGCAGCAAAATCCTCAAGACGAATGTCCGCATTATTGGCGCAACTAATCGGGATTTGAAAGGCATGATAAAGGACCGGACTTTTCGGGAAGATCTGTATTACCGCCTGAATGTGCTGCCGATCGACATCCCGGCTCTGCGCAACAGGAAAGAGGATGTGGCAGAGTTGGCGAAGTATTACCTGACCAAGGCGAACAAGAAGTATGGAAAGCGAATGCCCTTGAATGAAGAACATCTGAAAATCCTGATGGATTACTCTTGGCCGGGCAATGTGCGGGAACTGCGAAATATTGTGGAACGGTATGTGGTCACAGGGAACTCTTTTGTAATTGAGAGCTTGGCCTATAGCGGCAATGAAAACGGCGGAATGATCCAGCAACCCGATCTTCAGATGGAAAGTCTGGTCATCGTTCCGCTGAAGGAAAAAATGCGCAGCTTGGAGCGGCAGTATATCCATTATACGTTAAGTTCCAATGACGGGGATGTTCAGAAAACAGCAGCACAGTTGGGGGTTCACAAGTCGTTGATCTACCGCAAACTGCGTGAGGAAAATCAGGAAAAAAGCAGCTGAAATTTGGAATCATGGATTGTGTTTCCGAGTTCTAAAAATGAAACTTATCTCATTTTTAGAACTCGGAAATTTTATTTTTGAAAAAAATTACAGCTAATTGCAAAAAATTTTTGAGAATAAAGGGTGAAAAATGGGCAAATTATCAAAGTTGGGAGATTGGCATATAATTTGCTTATAATAATTGACATGTCCCGCTCAATAACCAAAATCAGAAAAGGAAGGAAACGAACATGAAAAAAAGAACGTCTCACGTAGCGCTGCTGCTCGCAGTACTGACCATCCTATCCTGCATGCTGACTGGCTGCGGCGGCTCGCCCGGCCAGGGCTCCGGCTCGCCGGATGACGACTCATCCAACGCGGACTCGTCCAGCACGACCGGCGAGGTCATCACCATAAAGCTGGCCGGAACAGTAAGTGAAGATCACCCCATTACCATGGCCGAGCGCAAGTTTGCCGAGCTGCTGGAAGAGAAGTCCGGCGGCGCCATGAAGGTAGAGGTTTATCCCAACGGCCAGCTTGGCTCCAACCGCGAGATTTATGAGTCCATGCAGAACGGCTCAATCCAGATGGCGGAGGCTGGCGCTGTAATTCTGGCGAACTTCACAGAGAAGTTCAAGTTTGCCCAGCTGCCGTTCCTGTTTGACAGCCCTGAATCCTTCCAGGCCTTCTTCAACGGCGAGGTCGGCCAGCAGATGGTGGCGGATATCGAGGAAGAGACCGGCTTCCGTATCCTGAGCTGCTTTGAAAACGGAATGCAGGCACTAACCAACAGCAAGCATGCCGTCAAGACGCCCGCCGACCTGAGCGGCCTGAAGATTCGCACGCAGGAGAATGATATTCTGCTCCAGATATATTCTGAAATGGGCGCCGCTCCCATGCCTATGGCTTTCACCGAGCTCTTCACTGGTATGCAGCAGGGCACTGTGGATGGACAGGTGAATCCCATCCTGATTGCCTACACGGGTAAATATGATGAGGTTCAGGATTATTGTACAGATATCAACGCGGTCTATGATGTGGCCGCTGTATCGGTCAACAGTGATTTCTATAACAACCTGACCGATGAACAGCGCGGCTGGCTGGATGAGGCCGTCAAGGAGGCAACCGAGTACAACCTGCAATTGTCTGTGGACGCTGCTACTGAGGCCGCGGAGAATCTGAATGTAGAAATGACTTGGCTGACAACAGAAGAACGGGCAGCTTTCGCTGAGGCTGCTTCCGGCGTGTTTGATTGGTTCACGGCCAACGTCAACGAGCCCAAGCTGGATGAGTATATTGCCGAGATTGATCGGGTTAACCAGCTGTATGCTGATGGTAAGCTAGAGCCTGTTACCGGAAACGTGATTGGCTAAGCCAAAACCTGTTAACCGCGCCTCACTTTCCTGACAGTTCTGGGACCCAGCTTGGAAGGTCAAAACCTCTCTAAGTTGGGGTGAGGCGCGGTATTCATGCGATAGGAAGGTGACTTATGCTAGATAAAATCCTGGATGGGATCGAGAGATACTTGACGGCCATCCTCTTCGCTGTAATGTGTGTGGTGCTGCTCTTGCAAATTGTGTTCCGTGTAGCGAAAAACCCACTTTCCTGGAGCGAGGAAATCGCCCGATATCTGTTTGTCTGGATCATCTACCTGGCAGCCAGCCGTGCCATGGCGACAGAAAAGCATCTGACGGTGGACATTCTGCCCCTGCTGCTGAAGGGCAGAGCCAAAGTAGTCCTGCACATCGTCTCCACCCTGCTTACCCTTGCGTTTTTTGTGGGTCTGCTCTATGCCGGCAGTCTGGTTCTCCCCAACCTGCTGGTCAAAACGCAGTTTTCTCCCGCCACGCATATTAATATGTTCTTTGTATACCTGGCGCCTACAGTAGGCGCGGTACTGATGACCATCCGAACCTTGCAGATCCTGGTTCGAGATATTAAAAAAATGACGTCCAGCGGCCATGATACACGCGGAAAGGAGGAGGCGGTATGAGTGGAACGGCAATCCTGTTTATCAGCTTTTTTATCCTGCTGTTTCTAAATGTCCCTATTTTTGCCTCTATCGGTCTGTCCGTCATGGCATATATCTTTGCATCGGGAGGAATCACCTGGAACATGGTGGGTACCACCATGTTTACCGCCTGCGACTCTTTTCCTTTGATGGCTATTCCGCTGTTCATCCTGGCAGGAGCTCTTATGGAGAGCGGCGGACTGTCCAAGCGCCTTGTCGGTTTTGCCGATTCCCTGGTGGGCCATCTGCCCGGCGGCCTGGCCATCGTAACCGTGCTGTCGTGCATGTTCTTTGGCGCCATCTCTGGCTCTGCCGCTGCCACGGTGGCCACGATTGGCGTTATCATGGTGCCTTCCATGATTGAGCGGGGCTACGGCAAGGGCTTTTCCTATGCGCTGATTGCTTCCGCCGGATGTCTGGGTGTAATCATCCCTCCCAGCATCACGATGGTGACCTACGGCGTGGCGACGAACGCATCCATTCCCACGTTGTTTATGGGCGGCTTCGGCCCTGGCATCATTGTAGGCGGCTGCCTGATCGTCTACTCTGTGGCCTACTCCATCCAGCACGGTTATAAGGGAAACGGCCAAAAGCCCTCTCTCAGACACATCGCCCAGGAGTTCGTCCATGCCATCGGTGCGCTGATGGTGCCCATCATCATTCTGGGCGGAATTTATGGTGGTTTCTTTACCCCGACGGAAGCCGCTGTGATTGCGGTCTTTTATGGCCTGATCGTGGGCCTGTTCTTCTACCGCGAGCTGACCATTCAAAAGACCATTGATGCGCTGGTCTCCTCCGCCATTACCACGAGTACAATCATGCTGATCGTGGGAGCCGCCACAGTGCTGGCCCGGGTACTCACTCTGGAACAGGTTCCTCTTGCTATCTCCAATTTTATCACTGGCATGACGGACAACAAATACGTTGTTCTGCTGATCATCAATCTCGTTTTGCTGGTTGTCGGCTGCGTGATGGACAGTACGCCTGCCATTCTGATTCTGGCGCCGATCCTGTATCCGATTGCCGCCTCCTATGGCGTGGATATCATCCATTTTGGCCTGATTATGACTTTGAACGTCTGTATTGGATTCATGACGCCGCCTGTGGGCTTGAACCTATTTGTGGCCTGTTCCATTGGTGACATCAAATTCAGCACATTGGTAAAGAATATCTGGCCGTTCCTGATTGCTATGTTGGTGGCGCTGGTATTGACCACTTATGTGGAGCCTATCGCCATGTTTATTCCCCGGCTCTTTGGATACGGAAGCTAAGTCTCTTTAGGAGGAAGTACAATGATTAAACAAATTGCCGTAATTGGCGCAGGTACTATGGGCCATGGGGTCGCCCATACCTTTGCACGGCATGGATATAAAGTGAACTTGTATGATTCTTTTTCGGCCAGTCTGGAATCAGCGCCGAAGAAAATGAAGAACGAGCTCCAGTTTATGGTGGATGAGGATTATATCACCTGTGAGGAGATGGAGCGTGCGCTGAATAATATCAAACTGTCCGGCGACCTGGCGGAAAGTGTTCAGACAGCCGATTATGTGATTGAGGCCATTCCTGAGCGGATAGATCTGAAGAAGGAACTGTTTGCCAGTCTGGATGCGTACTGTCCAGCCCATACTGTTTTTGCCAGCAATACATCATCTCTCAAACTGGGGGATATTGTTGCGGATTTGCCGGAGGAGCGGAAAAAGCACTGTATGATTTCCCACTGGTACAACCCTGCTTATCTGATTCCGATTGTTGAACTGTCCAAATTTGGCAATATGGATGAGGATGTATTCCAGGACGTTTATAATCTGTACGTCAACAGCGGGAAAAAACCGGTATGCGTATGCAAGGATATTCCCGGCATGATCGCCAACCGTCTTCTCCACGCGCTGGCCCGGGAGGCGTTTCACCTGGTGGAAATCGGTGCGGGCTCGCCGGAGGATATTGACAACGCAATGAAGTTTGGTCCTTGCTTCCGCAGCGCTACCACCGGAATTCTGGAGGTAGTTGACCTGGGCGGAGTGGATATCTGGCTGGCTGGCGAGGACAACATCCTGCCGGCTCTGGACAATTCTGATAAAGCCTGCGACATGCTGCGGAACTTGGCTAAGGAAGGCCGTATGGGTGTGAAGAACGGCAAAGGATTTTTCGAGTATCCTGGAGACCGGGCTGCAGAGGTTCAGGATGCTTTCTTTAAGCGTCTGGTGATACAACTGAAAGCCAGCGCCCACTACTGAGCCCGTCCGAACGTATTATCCAATGAGAAATGCACCTGTAAGAAAGCGAGGATCATCACTATGGCAGATTTCAGCAACAAGCGGATCATCACCGTGGCTACGACTGGCGCGTGGCCCCAGAAGTCCAACAATCCCAACCTGCCTACTCAGCCTGAGGAGATTGCCGAGGAGGTCTACGGCTGCTGGAAAGAGGGCGCGGCTATTGCACACATTCACATCCGCGACGAAAAAGACCAGGACTCCATGCGGGTAGATATTTTCAAAAAAGTAATTGATACCCTCAAGGGCCGCCATCCTGACTGTGACATCATTTTAAATCTCACCGCCGCCGGCGGCATCCAGAATTCGGAAGAAGACCGGTTGGCTCCCTTTATCACCCTGAAACCGGAGATGGCCAGTTTTGACTGCGGAACGATGAACTGGATGCATATGGGTGTTTTTAACAACAACCCTCCCTTTTTGATGAAAATGGGCGCCGCCATGCAGGAAAACGGTGTCAAGCCGGAGGTAGAAGTCTTTGATATTGGCATGATCCATGAGGCGGTATGGTATTGTAAGAATGGTTATCTGAAAGCGCCAGTTCACTTCCAATTCTGCATGGGCTGTGCGGGCGGAATTCCCGCCGCCGCAGAAAATGTAATCCTCATGCGCAATGTTCTGCGGGAGGTCATGCCGGATTCTACCTGGTCAGCCTTTGGCGTCGGCAAGGGCGCCATGGAGGTCATGTACACCGCCATTGCCAGCGGAGGAAACATCCGCGTAGGTATGGAGGACAACATCGTCTACAAGAAAGGTGAGCTGGCACAGAGCAATATGCAGCTCATTGCCCGGGCCCGTCGGGTTGTGGAAGAATTTGGATGTGAGGCCGCCACTCCAGATGAAGCCCGAAAGATCCTGGGCCTGAAAAACTGAACCTTCGCAGGAAAGCCAGAATTCTTGATTTTTCAAGAATTCTGGTTTCTTTTGTATTATAAAGAATGTGGCAAAATGAAACAGGCTGGAAAAACGGAGACCAGCCAACAAGCGCCGCCGGCGACTTATATATCAGAGGCCGGTGCGCTGGATATATACACCGGTGCATGACGGTCTGTGATAATCAGCATCTATAAATAGAGGTTTTGACCTCTTTGACATGATGCGTACGCATATTATCCATGATGACAATATCCCCTTCGTGCAGTGTGGGAATGAGCGTGTTTTTGAGATAGTCCAGAAATTTTTCGCGGGTTGTTCCACCGCCGTAAATCGTATAGGCCGTCTCCCCGACCTGGTAGCAGAACCGTACTCCGCCCGTGGCCAGGGCAAGTATGGCCTGTTGCGGTTGCAGGATCTGAAAGAGTGTCGTTCCATCGTTTGGACTGAACTAGTGATGGAGGGCAAGCTGTATCCCCATTTGCTGGAAACCGGGGATGTTGCCCAAGACCTGTTGGACAGCATGATGCCAGGGATGGCAAAGGAGGCCGGGGTTTACCGAGGACTTTAACGCCCATGACCCCATGCGCTGGGCTGGACTGATGAATTGCTGCATAGCCCAGGTAGAAGAAATTATTTTTGCGGAGTTGATATACTGCTGAATTGGCTTATCCGTGGACAAAATTCCCTTCATGTGGTATGATAGCCCGCAGAAAGGAGGTGACTGCTGTGCTCACGCTGGAGGATTACCTGACCGCATTTGTCGGTTCTCTGACAGCCCATGCCGCTTTGGCAGTCTACCTGTTTGTGATGATGGATGTGGGGGGGTGGCGGATACTGAAAAAGCTGCCCGCCTTGCTGCTCTCCCCCTTGGCGGCCTCCTTGCTGCAGGTGGGCCTATATGTGTTCATCCCCGGCCACGTGCTGGTCCGCTACTACATAAGCTCCTTCGCCGTCCTGCTGATGTGTACCTTTTGGGCCCAGTGGGCCTGGCGAACCGAATTCTGGAGGGCCTTTTCCGCCGTATGTATGGGAGGCGTGTTTCAAGTGTCCACGTCCTGCCTATCCCAGATCCTGCTCCT
>JAAWGR010000119.1 GCA_022795445.1 Oscillibacter sp.
AACGGCCCGTTTCTCTTTTCTCTGGCGAGAGAAAAGAGAAATGGGGGGTTCAAACCCACCAGCTATGGGAATGGCTGAATCAAACGCACCGCGTGGTAATTTCAATTTTTTTGCGGAAGATACTTGAAAAAGGGGCGGGACTGTGTTAAGATAAACACTCGTAAATATAGCTTCATGTCTCACATGATGAAAAACCTGGAGGTACTCCCTTATGAACGTCAAATTGCTTGTTACCATCCCTCAGCTGCTGTGCGGCTTGGCCGTCATCCTGATCGTTTTGTTCCAGTCCGGTAAGAGCGAAGGCCTGTCCGGCGCTATCGGCGGCGTGGCCGATTCCTTCCTGGCAAAGAACAAGGCCAAAACAATGGACGCAAAACTCGCCCGCGCAACCAAATGGGTTGGCGCCGTGTTCCTGCTCCTTACCCTCGCGCTGCTGATTATGGGCTAAACCTTGATAAACGCTTTCCGGTCCGCCCGGGAAGCGTTTTTTCCCTTTTCTAGTGAAAATTTTTGCTTTTTTTCGCAAAAAACCGGAAACGAACGTTTGCATTTTTGGCAACTATATGTTATAATGCAACTTATTTATCCGCTTTGGCAGCGCAAACCAATCCCGCCTACGCGGGAAGGAGGATTGTTTCATGGTAAAGCTCACGTATATGCAGCAGAAAATCTACGATTATATCGCCACCGCCATCCAGGAGCAAGGATATCCCCCTTCGGTCCGGGAAATCGGCAGCGCAGTGGGCCTTCGCTCCCCTTCTACCGTCCACTTCCACCTGAAGCATATGGAAGAACTCGGCGTGATTACCAAAGGGGCCGGGAAAGGCCGCGCAATCACCCTCGTGGAGCCGCCGGCACGAAACCGTGTGCCCATTGTGGGCAACGTCGCCGCAGGCAGCCCAATCCTCGCGGAAGAGTGCATTGAGGATTACCTTACCTTCGATACCGGCGCACGGCAGGATGAGGTCTTTGCCCTGCGGGTCCGGGGCGAATCCATGCTGAAAGCGGGCATCCTGCCCGGCGATTTGGTGGTCGTCCGCCGCCAACAAACCGCCCTGCACGGCGAAATCATCGTCGCCATGATCGACAACGAAGCTACCGTTAAACGCCTCTCCCTGCGCGGCGGCGAGGTCTGGCTGCTGCCGGAAAACGACGAATATTCCCCCATCGACGGCTCCGAAGCCCAGATCCTTGGCAAAGTTACCGCGGTTGTCCGCCAATATTAATTTCCCCTGCACGTTTCATTAACGGCGCTCTTTCATTCGGAGTTGCCGGATAAAAAGGAGAACATGGCATGAACAAGTTTTACGTCACCACCCCCATCTACTACCCTTCGGACAAGCTCCATATCGGCCACACGTACTGCACTGTTGCCACTGATACCATTGCCCGCTACCACCGCCTGCGGGGCGAGGAAGTTATGTTCCTTACTGGTACGGATGAGCATGGGCAGAAAATCGAGGATAAGGCAAAGGAGTCCGGTGTGACGCCG
Source organism: Oscillibacter sp. (assembly GCA_022795445.1). Taxonomy (GTDB): domain Bacteria; phylum Bacillota; class Clostridia; order Oscillospirales; family Oscillospiraceae; genus Oscillibacter. The sequence goes on from JAAWGR010000119.1 coordinate 1,493, forward strand.
AAAGAATTCGTTGATCACATTGTAGACGGTCCCCGGGGCGTGCAGGATCTTTGGAAATTGATGGACATTTCTAACGACCGCTTCATCCGCACAACAGATGGGTATCATGTGGAATCCGTACAGAAAATCTTTAAACGGATGCATGAGAATGGCGATATCTACAAGGGCACCTATAAGGGCAAGTACTGCAAACCTTGTGAGTCCTTCTGGACAGAGAGCCAGCTGGTGGACGGCAAATGCCCTGACTGCGGGCGGGAAGTCCAGGACGCGGAGGAGGAAGCCTACTTCTTCCGCCTGTCCAAGTATGCCGACCGGGTGCGTCATCTTTTGGAGGATACCGATTTCCTCCAGCCGCACAGCCGCGTAAATGAAATGGTCAAAAACTTCATTGAGCCGGGCTTGGAAGATCTCTGCGTCTCCCGAACCAGTTTCACCTGGGGCATTCCTGTGGACTTTGACCCGGGCCATGTGGTCTACGTCTGGGTGGACGCACTGTCCAACTATATCACAGCCCTGGGATACCTCAATGACACCTACCACGACTACGACAAATGGTGGCCTGCGGATGCGCACATCGTGGGGAAAGAAATCGTGCGTTTCCACTCCATTATCTGGCCCGCAATGCTGATGAGCCTGGACCTGCCGCTGCCGAAGCACGTTTTTGGCCATGGCTGGCTGCTGCTGGACGGCGGTAAGATGTCCAAGTCCAAAGGCAACGTCGTCGACCCCTATATCCTGGCAGAGCAGTTCGGTGTGGACGCACTGCGCTTCTTCCTCATGCGTACGTTCCCCTTCGGCTCCGACGGCAATTTCTCCAACGAGCTGCTGATCCAAACCATCAACACCGACCTCGCCAACGACCTGGGCAACCTCGTCTCCCGGACGACTGCCATGGTGGGCAAGTATTTCCAAGATACCCTGCCGGCAGAGCAGCAATACCTGGCGGAAATGGACGATGACCTGAAGGCTATGGTGTGCGGCCTGCGGGCACAGTACGAAGCGGCAATGGATGGTTTTGCGCCCCATACAGCATTAGCGGAGGTCTTCAAAGTCATCCAGCGGGCAAACAAATATATTGATGAGAACGCGCCGTGGAAGCTGGCGAAAAACCCTGCCGATGCGCCGCGGCTGGCGTGCGTGCTGTACAACCTTCTGGAAGCGGCGCGTGTGTGCGGCATCCTGCTGACGCCGTTCATGCCGGGGAGCATGGACAAGCTCCTGACACAGGTCGGCGCGGGCCAGCCGGCGCGGACCTGGGAGAGCGCAAGCGAGTGGGCGGTCCTGCCCAAAACGGTCACTGTACAGCGGGGAGACATCCTGTTCCCACGTGTGGACATGGAAACGGCGCTGCAAGCCCTGGATGATGCCAAGCAGGCGGCGCTGCGGGAGGCGTCCGGCATCGAGATCGAACCGCAGCTGGAAGAAAAAGTCGACTTCGACACCTTCTGCAAATCCGACTTCCGGGCAGTGAAGGTCAAAGCCTGTGAGGCTGTGAAAAAGAGTACCAAGCTGCTCAAATTCATCCTGGATGACGGCACAGGCGTAGACCGGCAGATTCTGTCAGGTATCCATGCATGGTATGAGCCGGAGGAGCTGGTGGGTAAGACGCTGATTGCCATCGTCAACCTGCCCCCGCGGAAAATGATGGGGCTGGAAAGTAATGGGATGCTGATTTCCGCTGTGCATCAGGAGAAAGGCGAGGAGGCCTTGCATTTATTGATGGTAGATGACGCGATACCAGCGGGAGCAAAGCTTTGTTAATGGGGTCCAGAGGGGGCTTGGCCTCCCTGGACAGGAGTCCAGAGGGCGGCGCCCTTTGGCTGCACAAGAGGCACAGAAATCTGTTGGATTTCTGTGCCTCTTGTGCAGGATAGGCAGTCACAAGCCGCATAAACCCATAATTCGATGCATAGATGCACCGGTTCTTTGCCGGTACTCCTTTTGGCAGCTGAAAAGTAATCGGCTTTTTGTATGGACAGCGGCATATAACCGCCCCATCTTTTTCCAAAAAAGCAGCGGAGGCCGCGGGGGCCTCCACTGGGAGTTTATGTCGTTTCCTGCTCGTCGGCGGTAATGTAAAGATCTTCCGCCTGGCATTGGACGTTCATAAGGGCCTTTTGCAGGTCTTCCAATGCTTTCACGGCGTCAGTTACCGCATTAAACAGTACCAAGTATTCTTTGGGGAGCGTGTTCATTCAGAATCATCCTTTCCTTTTTCTTCCTAGTATGTTTGTTGCCCTCGCCAGCCGGTTCCTCATTGTGAACACTAAATCTTGCGGGTCTATGCCTGTATGATACACAATTTCTGGGGTCATATTCTGTCTGAATCTGTCGAGCTAATCAGAAAATTGAAAAAATAACAAAAAAGTGATGTTTTTGTGACGAAAACGGATAATTTTTCCAAAATCTGTGGTTTTTTAGACGTATTTGATTCCGCTTCCAGGAAATCTGCCGAAAGGATGCTTTTTTCGGCGAATGGTGCAGAATTCCAAAAGAAAAGGATGGAAGTTTTTGGAAATATGTGCAATTTGCATAAAACTCTTTTCTTCGACAAAAACCACCACAGCTTGACGGCAGGGAAAGGGATAGGGTATTCTTAATCATTATAGTTTCCATCAGAAAAGACGGCGCACAAATTGCGGCGGGAGGGACAATTATGCCGGATATGGACAGCCGAACGAGACGAGCCTTAGACGATGCGCTGCGGACGCTGCTAGAGCGCAAACCGCTAGCGCAGATCCAGGTACGGGAACTGACGGAATTGTGCGGGCTGCGGCGGCAGTCCTTCTATTACCATTTCCAAGACGTCTATGAACTATTTGATTGGTCCTTGCAGCGGGAGCGGGAACTTCTCCTGCGCCGCCGGGAAGATTGTCTAACCTGGGAGCAGGCCCTGCGAGACCTCTTGGAACGCATCTCGGGAAACCGGGCCTATTACCACGCGATCTTGGATAACCAGGGACGGCCTGGGCTGCGGGCCGTGTTTGAACTGTCTGGCATGCTGGAGTGCGCGTTTGCTTATTATTGGGGCCGGTGCGGCGTGACGCCGGACCCGGCGGCCGAGCAGATGCAGATGAAATGCGGTGAAACGGTATTGCTGTCGCTGCTGGAAAACTGGCTGCGCGGGGAACTGGAACTGGAGCCGGAGGTGGCGCTCTCCATGCTGTCCAAAGCGGTAAACCAGAGCATTGCCGGGGCGACGCTCCAAACGTTGCGGAAACAAGGCGGTCTGTGGGAACATTGATCGTCCATTCATAAGAACAGGAAACGAGGGCTGCGGCCCCCGTTTCTTTTTTTGACAATTTTCCCGATTATGTCCAAAATTCGACGTTTTTGATCAATGTGCCTCTTTGGCAGAACAAGGAGCCATTTTATAATGTGATCATAACAGGAGTGATCATATGAAAAAAGTTTGCTACACGGTGATCTTGCAAAGTCAATTGGGCCCACGGGCAGGCGAGCTTCTGCTGCAGGAGGATGAAGCGACTGGGGCCGTCTCGGGGGAGCTGTTCCTGCTGGGACGACGGAACCATCTGTCCGGAAGTGTGCTGCAAAGAGGGAAATACTTGATTTCCGGCGCTTTGCGGTCCCAGGTGGACAAAGAGCCCTATGATGCGATTTTTACCATAAAACAGGGCCGTCTGGCCGGTGGGATGGTGACCCGGCACGGCTGCTGGGACTTGACGGGGATGGAACTTTCCATTGCGCCGCCCGTACATACGGCTACTTAAAAAGGCGAAAGCCGATATGGGAGAAAAAAGGCGAATTTTTCCAAAAGTTCGCCGTATTTGCTATGCGTTTATAACCGAGAAGGACTGATCCTGCGCCTTGCCTGACTGGCGGGGCTGACGCGGGAGGAAATTTCGGGCCTGACTTGGGGCCAGGTGTCCTTTCTGGACAGCCGCCTGGAACTGCCGGACCGTATGGTTCCTATGGACGGGGAACTGCGGTCCTGCCCGTGGCGTTTGCGGGAGGCCCGCGCCGCTGAAACCATCGGTATAGAGCGGCAGTCCGTAGCATTATCCTCCCGGGGGCATACGCCCCTACGTCCGGAGTCCATCTCCCGTTTGGCGTGCCAGGCCTTGGACCGAGGCGGACAAAAGGACGTCCGTTTACTAGACCTGCGGTATGATTGGATACTCCGGCAGCTGGAAACCCAGGACTGGCAGGAAGTGGCGCGAATCAGCGGCGTGGAAGTGGCGACGCTGCAAATACGGTTCTCCGGCTGCGTACCGGGAAAGAAGGCGGAGCCGCCGGGACAGGTAGATGAATTCAAATTGTGGAAGGTGCTGCAAAAGGAGCAGAGTACCCCGGCGGGACTGGCGCTGTGGTTTGCGTGGCAGCTGGGCTTGCAGGCCCAGGAAATGATTGCCCTCACCTGGGAGCAGGTGGATTGGGAGGGAAATTGCCTGCGCCTGGACGGCCGGGAGGTATCCCTCACCAGTGCCTTGCGCCGGCTGCTGGAAGAAGCCCTCCGCCTCCGCTGCCCGGGCGACGACCCCCATGTTTTATTAACAGAACGCTCCCGGAAACCGGTCGATCTGCCGCGCCTATCTCGGATGACCCGAGCGGCGCTGATTCGGGTCGGCTTGGAGCGGGTTGCCCTGCGGGATCTGCGGAAGGACGACAGCCGGGAAGAAGAGGATACAAAGATTCTCCAGCGGGCGATGGAACAGGGCGTTTTGTCCCGGAGAGATGTGACCGATGTGCTGGGGCTGTCCAAGACGGCCGCCTATAGCCGTTTGCGGCGGCTGGTAGAGGCTGGGGAGCTGATGCAGATTGGGCAGAAGTATTATTTGCCCCAGGACGAGGAGCGGAAAGTGGAATAGCGCAGAAGGCGGCGAAAGCCGCCTTTTGCTTTTTGCCGCGGAACCCTCTTTGTTCCATCCGTCCCGCTGCTCCATTTTTTCGCTGCAAATTTTACAAGGTTATCCTTTTCTGGCATAAGCGGGCGGCGGATGATGCGGCGGTTTTCAGTTGCGTTAAAAGGGCTGAAAAAGCCTGGACAGGGGCAAAAATTGGGGTTAAATTGCACTTGCGAGCAGCGTGTGGGCTTCTGCTGCAGCCTGCCTGGAATCGGGGTTGGCTAGCCGTCGAAACCAGGATGGCGGACCGGTGCGGAGGGCCGGGCGCGGACTCGTAATCTTAAAAGGAGGAATATTCAATGAAGAAATTCCTGTCCCTGGCTTTGGCATTGGTCATGGTCCTATCGTTAGTGACCATCAGTGCCGGAGCCGTAGCGACGGCGCCTTCAAGCCTACCGGCAACCTGACCGGCTACGCTTTCACGAAG
>JAAWGR010000016.1 GCA_022795445.1 Oscillibacter sp.
CGGACCCTACCTGCAGGAGACCGTCCGCTTTGACGATGTGGCCACGGACGCCTACTATGCCAAGCCTGTGTCCTGGGCAGTGGAACAGGGCATTACCTCTGGCACCTCCAAAACAACCTTCTCGCCCAGCCAGAACTGCACCATGGCGCAGATTTTGACCTTCCTTTGGCGGAGCAACGGTTCCCCCAAGCCCACTGGGAGCATTCCCTTCTCCGATGTAAAGAGCAGCGACTACTACGCTGACGCCGCTGCCTGGGCCTATGAAAAGGGAATGGTTTCCGGCGGGACCTTCGGAGGAAACATACCCTGTACCCGGAGCATGGCGGTGACGTATATGTGGAAAGCGGCAGGAAGCCCCACGCCTTCCGCAAACGCCAGCTTCACAGATATTTCCGCCGGGACGGATTGCGCCAGTGCCGTTGCTTGGGCTGTGGAAAAGGGTGTGACCTCTGGAACATCTTCCACCACATTCTCTCCGGATAGCATTTGTACCCGTGGACAGATTGTCACCTTTCTGCACCGGGCTATGGGGAAGTAAAGCTGGGCAGCTCCCGCCGTCTTGGAAATATTGCAGGCTATGCAAAAGCGCCCGCCACCTTTTACATTTTCAAAAGGTGGCGGGCGCTTTTTTCAGGTGCGGGAAATCTTTAATTTAATGACATTGCCGATAACCGGTCAGGGTTTTTTGCTTGCTTACGCCTCGCGGCTGTATTTCTTCTCAATGTCTGTGATCATGGCGATACGGTTTGCATGGCGTCCGCCCTGAAACTCTGCGTCGAAGAAGGCGTCGACGATCATCTTTGCCAGCTCGCTGCCAACGACCCGTGCGCCCATGGCGATAATGTTGGCGTTATTATGTTCTACTGTAAGTTTGGCGGTGAAAGGCTCGCTGCAAACCGCCGCCCGAATGCCAGGGACCTTGTTTGCGGCCAGGGAAATGCCCACGCCAGTGCCGCAGAGCAGCACGCCCTTGTCGACTTCGCCCTTGAGAATAGCCTCCGCTACAGCCAGGCCCTTGGTGGGGTAATCCACCTTTTCGCCAGCGGCTGCGCCGTAGTCCACGCATTCAAAGCCCCGCTCCTTCAGGTGCTCCATCAGGATGGTTTTCAATTCCACCGCTGCATGGTCGCAGCCAAAACCGATTTTCATATATCATCCCTCCATGTTTTATTTGGATATTTCCAGTTTACCATAGCCTCACGGAAAATGCTACCGCTTTTTCGGCAGGCAGCGGACAAGGTGGTAATTCCGCGAACCTGAAAGCTGTGTCAATCTTTTTTCCGTTCGTATGTTACCACTAAGCCATAACCAACTGCCAAATTGGGACTGACAGTAATCACACGCCATCCCCCCCTTGCAAGCTCGTTCATGAACGCTTCCGCTTCTTTCACTTTATAGGTTTCAACTTTGTACTCGTACATAATCCGCCTCCAAAATTTTTACATATTATAGCACATTCCATTTTTCAATTCAATGTATAACTTTAGGAGATGTGCCTTTTCCCCTTTACAATTTTGGTAAAATGTTCTACAATAGCGCATACTAGGGTAAAACTGTTGATAGAAAGGACAATGCGTTTTATGGACGAAAAACTGAGAGAATACGCCCGGCTTCTGGTACGAGTGGGGCTGAACGTACAGCCGGGACAGCGGATGGTCATTTCCTCCCCAGTGGAATGCGCTTTTTTTGCCCGGCTGTGCGCGGAGGAAGCCTATGAGGCCCAGTGCAGGGAAGTTGTTATGAACTGGACCGACGACGCCATGACACGGTTGAAATACCTGCATGCGGCAGATGAAATTTTTGACGACGTGCCCCTTTGGCGGCGGCACTTTTTCAATGACTACGCCTTGGAAGGCGCGGCGTACCTGGCCATTTCCGCCACAGACCCGGAGAATCTGAAGGGCGTTGATTCCAAACGGATCGTCCGCGCTCAGCGGGCCAGCGGCAAGGCGCTGAAGGATTTCGACCGCCTGCAGATGTGCGGCGGGTTCCCCTGGTGCATTGCGTCGATCCCCATTCCCAGTTGGGCAAAGAACGTGTTCCCCGACGGCAGCGAAGACGAAGCGGTTTCCAAACTCTGGGAGGCCATTTTCCAGGCTGTCCGCATTACCGGCGACGGCAAGGCTGTGGAACGCTGGCAGGAGCATCTGGATACGCTGCAAAAGCGTCTGGAAAAGCTGAACGCTATGAACCTGCAATTCCTGCACTACACCAACACGCTTGGAACCGACTTGACCGTTGAGCTGCCGGAGGGCCATATCTGGGAGAGCGGCGGCGATGTCACCCTGGATGGGCAGGCCTATATCGCAAATATCCCCACAGAAGAGATCTTTACTTCCCCGCTGAAAACCGGGACAAACGGCGTTGTATATGCCTCCATGCCGCTGGTGAACGACGGAAGCATTATCGACAAATTCCACTTCGTTGTCAAAGACGGCAAAATCGTTGAGGCCCACGCCGAAAAGGGCGAAGAAGCTTTACAGGCCGCGATTACCGTGGACGAGGGCGCATCCTACTTCGGCGAGGCAGCGCTGGTGCCCTATGATAGTCCGATTTCCAACCAGAAGCTGTTGTTTTATAACACCCTGTTTGACGAGAACGCCGCCTGCCACATCGCCTTTGGTGAGGCGTACCCTTGCCTGGAGGGCGGCCAGAAAATGTCAAAGGATGAACTCAAGGCCCAGGGACTCAACGACTCCATCACCCACGTAGATTTCATGATCGGTACGCCGGACCTCTCTATTGTGGGCAAGACCCGGGATGGAAAGGAAATCCCAATTTTCGTCGACGGTAATTTTGCGCCGGACATCTGATACAGCAGCAAATCACATATGAAAGGGGTCATACCATGGCATATCCATTACGGAAAACCGACGCGGACGTCCTCATTTGTGAGGGCGCACGGGTTAGCGGCGACGTGACGCTGGGCAAGGGCGTCAGTGTCTGGTACAATGCTGTCATCCGCGGCGATGATGGCGCAATCACGGTCGGCGAGGGTACCAACATCCAAGACTGTGCCGTACTGCATGAGGAAACCCGCATCGGCACGGGCTGCACCATTGGACATGGGGCCATCGTCCACGGCTGTACAGTTGGGGACAATGTATTGATCGGCATGGGGGCCATCGTCCTCAACGGGGCAAAAATCGGCGACAACTGCATTGTCGGCGCAGGGGCGCTGGTGACGGGTAAAATGGATGCACCGGCGGGATCGATGATCCTGGGAAGTCCAGCCAAGGTTGTGCGTCCGCTGACGGCGGAGGAGCTTGCGGGCAACCGCCAGAGTGCAGAAGGCTATCGGAAAGCGGCGAAGGAATACCGCCAAGGATGATATGGATTGGAATCGAGAGCAAATCAAGCAGCGCCTGACGGTTGTCTGTGGAGGCGTGGCGTTCTACTGTATTTTGCAAAAGCTGCCGTCGGTTTTGGCCATTTTCGCGTGGCTGCTGGGCGTTTTAGGACCCTTTCTCGTAGGCGGGGCGATTGCCTTTGTGCTGAATGTGCCAATGTCTGCTATTGAACGGCATTTGCCGGTAAAGAAAAAAACACGCCGCCCTTTCGCGCTGCTTTTGACCTTGACGGCAATGATCGGTGTTCTGACGCTGGCGTTCTGCGTGATCGGCCCTGGTATCGGGGAGGCGGTCGGGTCCATAGGGCGGCAGGTTCCGGCGGCGATTCAGCGTCTGCAAACGCAGTTGACGGAATTGGAAACCCTTCTTCCGCAGTTACAGCTGTTGGCGGATGGGCTGCATTTTGAGATCGACTGGAACGGCTTATCCAGCCGGGTCATTGCAATGGCGCAGGCGTGGGGAAGCCGGCTGCTGTCCTCCGGCGGCGGATTGATCGGCGGTGTGGTAAGCGGTGTCAGTACGTTTGTAATTGGACTGATTTTTTCCTTCTATGTTCTGCTGCAAAAAGAAAAGCTGGCGCGGCAGGGACGGCAGGTGTTTTATGCGTTCCTGCCGGAACAGTGGGCAGATCAGGCGTTGGAAGTGCTGCGGCTGGCAAACCGGACGTTCAGCAGTTTTTTGTCAGGGCAGTGTTTGGAGGCCGTGATTTTGGGAACGCTCTTTGTGGTGTCTATGACGGTTTTCCGGATGCCTTATGCGCTGCTGGTAGGCGTTTTGATCTCGCTGACGGCGTTGATTCCCGTGGTAGGCGCCTTTATTGGCTGTGCAGTTGGAGCGCTGCTGATTGCCGTTACCAACCCTTGGCAGGCGTTGGGATTTATCGTGTTGTTCTTAGCGATCCAGCAGATCGAGGGCAATTTTATCTATCCGCATGTCGTGGGGTCGTCGGTTGGACTGCCGTCGATCTGGGTGTTGACGGCGGTGACGCTGGGCGGCAGTTTGATGGGCATTTCGGGCATGATTTTTTTCATCCCGCTATGTTCGGTGTTCTATGCGCTGTTTCGGGATTTTGTCAAAACATGCCTGCGCAGGCGGGGCGTTTCGCCGGGAAAATGGAAAGATCCTATATAGTACGAAAACCGCCCTTCGAAGCAATTCGGGGGCGGTTGTTTTATCATATGAGGTGTTTCGAATGATTAGGGATGGAATCCAAAAAAGTGGCCATGGCGGGGATGGAGATAAAGCCCCAAATGACTGCTGCAATGAGCAGAAAGCTGCCGGGCGTTGTCAGAGCCAAACTGCTGGGAAAGATAAGCCAGACCAGCCACAGTCCCAAGGCATAGAGCGGCATCAGGCGGGTTTTCCGAGCACAAATGACTGCGGCAAGTATCACTGGGATTTGCATTAGCAACAGGGCTAGGTTTAGAGAAATGGCTGTATCTGCGAAGAAAATCCGCAGATGGATCAAGAACGGCGGGGCGCCAATGGCCGCAAGAGCGGCAAGCACCCAACTCTGCCAATGGATGTTGGACTGGAACATCGTGATTACGATCCTTATTGTATATTGTGTTATTTATTATACATAGTGGAAAAGAAAATGTCAATGCAGCCTGATTCGCATAGAACGTTCAAACCGCTTGCAGGTAACGGATCAATAAAACAGCATATCCTTACCGACGTTCTGAAGGCAGAATACTGTAAACGATTTCTATAAGCCAGGGAGTTGAATAAGAAGGTGATAATGTACGGTCCAGGTAGGCGCGGGAGGAAAAATATCCTAATAATGTAGAAACAGCTGGACATTTTTCGTGTCTATATAAGTGAAGGCCCTTCAACAATCCCTCGAAAGGTGGAACACCCATGAAAGACTGTGCGATTATCGACCTATACTGGTCTCGAAATCCGGAGGCCATCTCGCAGACTTGTGAGAAATACGAAAGTTACTGCCGCGCTGTAGCCCAGAACATTCTGCCGGACCGCCGGGACACAGAAGAGTGCGTCAACGACACCTGGCTGAAAGCCTGGAACGCCATGCCAGAGGACCGCCCCAGCCTTCTGGCTCAGTACCTTGGAAAGATCACCCGGAATTTGGCCTTGAACCGCTGGCGGGCCAGCCACGCAGAAAAAAGGGGTGCAGGCGAGCTGCCTCTGGTTTTGGACGAGTTGGCGGAGTGCGTTTCCTCCTCCGATATCCTCCAAACCTTGGAGGCAGCGGAGCTGGAAGAGGCCATAAACCGTTTCCTCCACACGCTGCCAGAGCGGGAGTGCAATCTTTTCCTGCGGCGGTACTGGTTCGCGGAACCTGCTGCGGGCATCGCCAAGCGGTACGGAATGCGGGAAAATACAGTACGGACCATCTTGTTCCGCAGCCGGAAGAAATTGCAGTGTTGTCTGGAAAAGGAGGGCTTATTATGAATAATCAGGAGCGTTTGTTTCTCGCCATCGGCGGAGCGGACTTGGAGCTGGTTTCCCGCAGCGAGAAAAGCCGGCGGAACCGCTGGCTTCCCTATGGCCTGGCTGCCGCGGCCTGCCTGACGCTGGTATTGGCATTGGGTCACGTTTTTCCGTCGTGGACGGAACCGCCCGTCACGCACCCAGACATCCAAGGGCCGCCGTCTATTACCGTACCGAATTTGCCGGAGAATGAAAATCCCAACAACGGACAGCTTTTCCTGCCGGAACGCGGCAGCGAGATCGGAACGCTCCGTCTGCTGAGCTATACGCTGGAATCTCCAAGCAAAACGGTAGATTTTCTGATCTACGTCAACGAGGAGCAGTTTGCTATCCGGGAGGAAAACGGGCTTTACAGCATCAGAAGTACCCATCCGCTGCCGGAAGATTTCCCGGAATGCGGCATGGACATCTTTCATCTCCCCGAAGCATCTCCCAGCCAGGCTAAGCTGGAGGCGGAAACCGCCTTGCGTGACCACTATCCAGAGATGTCCTCAGAAGAGCTGGCCACAGCCCTGCCAGGAAGCCTCTATCTCCGAGCCAGCGAGCGTTTGGAGCAGGATGCCGGAGAGCCGAAATTTTGGAAAGCGGAACAGGCGGAGCTTTGGTTCGTCGACGATGGACAGGGCGGGACCTTTGTCCTCACCGCCCGGTACTTTTTGGAGGCGGAGGAAGGGTTGGGTACACGTTTCCGGGATATGGTATCCAGTTTTCGGGTCGTGGATCTGAACGAGACAGTTCCAGACTGGATGCGTAAGCTTTATGCGGCAGTAGACCAGTTGTCGCCGGCTTTGCTTTCCGATGATTTGTCCAGCGTTTCCGGCCTTTTGGCGGCAGGGGCTGATGCGGACGCTTACGGTGAAAACGTCTGGCCGGACATCTCCATTGTTTCTGTAGACTACATGCTAAACAATGACCAGGACCCAACCGAGGCAACAGTATCTGTAAAGCACAGACTGAACCAGGTGGAGGGGGACAGCTTTAATTATTTGACCATGGGGCTGGTCCGCCAAAATGGGAGCTGGTATTTGAACTGGTCCGGTATTGAGAAATAAAATGTGCTGAGAAATTGAGCGGACAAGGAGCAAAGATATGAAAAAACTTTGGATATGTTACTTTGCAGCCCTGTGTATAGTGCTGTCAGGATGCGCCGGAAACCGGCAGGAGGGGCAGAAATCGGAGACGCCGGAACAGGAAGATACGCAGCAGGAAGCTCAGGATCGTACATCTGCGGAACCATCGCAGGCAAAAGATCCAGAGACCTCTGCGGAGCTGGATTCTGTGCCGGAAGACGATAGGTTCTCCGGAAGGTGGCAGGCTGTTGAGACCCCGCAGTATTATATGGATATCGCCAGCGGCGGCGGAGACAGCTACACGATTGAAATCATCTGGGCGGGTGCTTCCCAGGGAAACGTTGTCTGGCAGGTAACAGGGAGCTACGATGAAACTTGGGAAGGTGTTGCTTATGTTGGGGCCAAATATGAAGATGTTGTCAAAGAAGATGGGACAATTGACCGGGTTCCAGTACCGGAGCGGGAAGAAGTGACGGGAATGGTCTATTTGGAGGACGATGGTACCCTGTATTGGATTGATGATTTCGATCATGCAGGCGATGATTTGAGCTTTGAGAAGGGCTGAACGCCGGCTTGGAACGGCAGATTCAAGTGAAGATTACATTTTAAGGCTGTTTTATAGTCGATATGCAGGAACATGCCGATAGAAGCGGCAATATAGGAAACGACACTGTTTTTCTAACAGTGTCGTTTTTTATGTTCATTCAAGTATCTGTGCCTTGATATGGGCAAACCCCTGCGTTACCTCAACGGATAATAGAACCGAAAAGCCTTCAAAGATTGACGGTTCCATATACCGGAAACCCATTCCGGAAAAGACACCTCAGCGCCGTCCTTTCCGAAAACAGACAGCAGAAAAGTTCACCCTTATAGTATTGCCCTGTTTTACGCCGAAAAGATCAGGCCAATTCTATGCAAAACGAACAAAAAGAATCGTAAAATTTTAGCGGACAGGTAATTGACTAAAAAGGGAAAAGGTGTTAAGCTACAATAAAGATAGTCGACAAAAGACTGTCGATTATTTACAGGAGGAAGAAATTGGCACCTGAAAAGGCTTGACGGGCAAATCAGTTATGGTACAATAGGCAAAATGCACAGAGCAAAGCCTAATGTACCGGTAGGTAACGATAAAGCGGATGAAGTATGCTTGCTTCCACGGAGCAAGATACAAAAATGGCTGGCATCCTCAATAGCGGCGACACGATCAGAAAGGAATGAAGGAAACGATGGAAAAGAAAACTCAAACCCATGCGGCCGAAGAAACAGCAAGCTTTCAGAAGGACAAGTATGTAAAGGAAGTGCCTGATTTTAAAATGGATGACAGCAAGAGCGATGTTGCCATCATGAAGGACTTCTATACGCTGATCTATGGCTTTATTGCACAGCGTGTGATCGACTCTTTCGGCCCAGAGGGGGAACAGGTGGTCAGAAGAGCGCTGCGTGATTTTGGCAAGATTCGCGGCACCGCACAGCGGGAAAGGCAGCTTCACTATGGGCTGGAACTGAACATGCAGAATTTACATGTTTACGCAGACCTCCCCGGCGACGATGATCAGGAGACAAACCGGCAGGTGTTCGAGAAGGATTGCTTCTATTCCGACTTGACAGAATGCGATATGTATGAGCTTTGGAAGAAGTATGACCTGATGGATGCCGCAGTCGTATATTGCGAGGAGATCCATCATGCCATGTGGACTGCGTATCATGAAGACACCGTTGTCGTTCAAGATAAAATTCTTACGAGAGGAGATGACCGATGCACATTTCTGTGTAAAATGCCCAATTACCAGAAAAAGATTAACCTAAAGCGCTACAAAGAAGGAAAAAAGTATTGATTTCCGCAAAGTGAGACCGTAATCCGGCGGCAGTAAATCGTTGAAGGATATGGAAGGACATATAACCACGTGGACCGGCGCAATGGTTGTCTGCCAGAAAACAGTGTACCCATAGGTATCCTAAAAGAATGAATGTAAAGGAAGAGGAATATATGAAAAGATTTGTTGCGCTGATTCTTGCGCTTGTTATGGCCGCCGGCGTGTTGGCCGGCTGTAGCAGTAACAATACAGAGGGGACTTCGGGGAATTCCGGCGGCAGTAACACCGGCGAAAAGACGCTGATCATGAGAACAGACACGGCTTTCACATCTCTTGACCCTGCGAATAGTAATAATACCCACGACATTAAACTGTACGACCAGATTTATGAGGGCCTGTATGGCATGGATGAGGCTCACGGCGGCTATTATAACGAACTGGCGGAGGACGTGCAGGTCAGCGATGATTCTTTGGTGTACACCGTTACCTTAAAGGATGGCGTGACCTTCCAGAACGGCGAACCCCTGACTGCTTCTGACTGTGTTTTCACGTATGAAAGAGCATTTGAGAATGCCAACATGAACTATCTGACCTCAATGATCGATAGCGTGGAGGCTCCTGATGACAAGACCTTCGTCATCAATATGAAGTATGCCTACGCTCCTGTGGCGCACACGTTGTTCCGCATTAAAATCGTGGAAGAGGGCGAAGTCACGGAACAGGGTGATAAGTTTGGCACCATCCCCAATACCGCTGGTACTGGCGCTTACTGTGTGTCCGAGTACGATGTTGCTACTGGCTGCAAGCTGACTGCGTATGATGGTTATTGGCAGGGCGCTCCTGACATCAAGAATGTCGAGTATAGAGTGTTTGCTGATTCCGCTGCTGCTGTGATTGCCTATGAAAACGGCGAGCTGGATTATTATGAGGAAGCGGCGCTCTCCGATTGGGATTCCCTCTATGCCAAGGCTGGCGACGCCCACAGCGCTATGGTCAAGGGCAACAACGTGATCTGGATGGGCATTAACTATGCCAGTAATGCCAACTCCGTTTTGAACGACGATTTGGTGCGCCAAGCGATGTTCTATGCCATCAATAAGGATGATATCAACGTGGCCGTGACGGAAGGCTATGGAAGCCCGATGGATACCTACATGGTGCCTGAGTATTGTCCGACTCAGCCCACTTCCGGCTTTGAAAACTATGCCTATAACTTTGAGAAGGCAAAGGAATTGCTGGCCCAGGCTGGCTATGCTGACGGCGTGAACGTCGGCACGATTCTGACGACTACCGCAGCCCACAGTGCCAAGGCAGCTCAGGTCATTCAGGCCAACCTTGACGCGGTAGGCATTCACGCAGAAGTGGAGTCTCTGGATGTGTCCATGGCTGTCGAGAGATGGAATGCACAGGATTATGATATCTGCGTATACGGCGATTCCGGTAACTACGATTTCAACAATATTCGCCAGCAAGTCCACAGTGAGTCCGTCGGTATGTATGTAATCAACTATACCATTGGCGACAAGTTCAACTGGCAGCGTATTGAGGAGCTGGTTGCTTTGGGCGCTGGCACGGCTGATAACGAAGAGCGTATGACTTACTACACCGAGCTGTGGTCTATGATTATGGATACCACCACGATCCTGCCTCTGATCAACAGGCCTGTGGCCGTTGTATGGTCGGACAGAATTGACATTGGCGATCCTGTTCCGACGTACTACAAGATCAGAAATTTCAGCTGGGTTGGTTAACTCGCGGGAATCCGGTAATATATACCCAATGTCAGCGGCAGGGCATTCACTGTCCTGCCGCTGACATTACAAGAAGAAAGGAGAATATGTTGTGTATAGGTATGTGATGAAACGTATTCTATTCCTGATTCCGACAATACTTGGCGTTATTTTTATCATTTATTTTGTCTTGAATCTGACGCCGGGAAATCCGGGCAGGTCAATTTTGGGTGTTTCGGCGCCTCAGGAGGCGGTAGATCAGCTGAATGAGGAACTGGGCTATAACGACCCACTGATTGTCAAATACTATAAATATATCAAAAGTCTTGTTGTTGATCACAGCTTTGGAACGTCTTACTTCACGAAGCAGTCCGTGATGGACGAAGTGCTGCCGCGTTTCTGGGTGACGCTGAAATTGGCTATAATCGGCATTGTCATTTCCACACTGATTGGCGTACCGCTGGGAATACTTACAGCTGTCAAGCAATACTCCGTATGGGATTACCTCCCCTCTATGATTGCCTTTTTGCTGGCGGCGGTTCCCGCGTTCGTGTTAGGTATGGCACTGCTGTTAATATTCTCACTGAAGCTGAACATTTTGCCGTCTTATGGCTTGGACTCGTGGGAATGTTATATCATGCCGTCCCTTTGTATGGCAATCCCCATTACGGCATTCAATGTCCGTTTTACAAAGTCCTCCATGCTGGAGTCCATCCGTGCGGATTATATCGATACCGCCCGGGCCAAGGGCGCCAAGGAAAAAACGGTGATTTGGAAACATGCTTTGAAGAACGCGCTTCTTCCGGTTGTGACCAATATCGGTCTGAACATGGGCGGCCTGATCATGGGCGCTGTTGTTGCGGAACGGCTTTTCTCAGTGCCGGGGATTGGCGCTTTGATCGTTGACAGAATCAACTATAGGGACGAGCCTGTCATTATTGCATGTACAATTGTTATTGCCATTACCTTCACAATTATCATGCTTATCGTCGATATTGTATATGCGTTCATTGATCCCCGGATCAAGGCGAAGTATACACGCGTTAAGGGATAAGGAGGTTTGCATGTCTGAAAATGGAACAACCGCTGCCCCTGTGCCGCAGGAACACCTGGAATTCAAGCGGCAGAACCAGTTTAAAGAAGTTTGGAGACGTTTTCGCAAAAACAAAGGCTCCATGGTCGGTTTGATCCTGCTGGTGATCATTGCGCTGCTGCTGATTTGTGTGCCGTTTCTGGTGGATTATGAGGACGCGATCACCATGAACATGTCCATGAAACTGGCAAAGCCCTCTGCTGAGCACTGGTTTGGCCTGGACTCTTATGGACGTGACTTGCTCGCCCGTGTTCTCTACGGCGGCAGGACCTCCATTGGCATTGCGGTTCTGGCAACATTGTCCGCCTGCGTCGTTGGCAGTACGCTGGGCGCCGTCGCCGGTTATTTTGGCTGCATGGTGGACAGTATCATCATGCGTGCGTTGGACATCTTTATGTCTGTCCCAGATATTCTTTTCACCATGGCAGTTGTATTTGCACTGGGAGCAAATTTTGTGAACCTGCTGATTGCACTGACACTGGCGTATTTTACGAACTATGTGCGTCTGGTTCGTTCGCAGATTCTGAGCCTTTCGGAACTGGAGTATGTGGAAGCGGCACGAGCAGGCGGTTCCAGCAGCGCACGGATCATCTTGTCTCATATTTTCCCGAATGCCATCGGCGTGATCATCGTCAATACGACGCTGAACGTGGCAAAGATCATCCTGTATGAGTCCACATTGGGCTTTCTGGGTCTCGGCATGCCGTCGCCTGCACCGGAATGGGGGCAGATTATTTCGGATGCCCGCGAGTATATGCGCACAGCGCCCCATATGCTGCTGTTCCCTGCGCTGGCGATTGTGATTACAGCATGTTCCGTAAACCTTGTGGGCGATGGACTGCGCGACGCATTGGACCCGCATCTGAAGTCATAACAGTCGTTTGATACATATTTACTGAAAGGAAAAGACATGAGCGAAAATACGATTCTGAATATCAAAGACCTTTCTGTTATCTATAAGACTGATCTTGAAACAGTGGAAGCAGTCAATGGGATCAACATTGCCATCAAACGGAAAAGCACGTTTGGGCTTGTGGGTGAGACTGGCGCCGGCAAGACCACCACCGCAAGATCGATCATTCGCCTTCTTCCGGCAGTGGGACATGTTACAGGCGGCAGCATCGAGTTTGAGGGGAAGAACCTGCGGGAGCTGTCTGAGGAGGAAATGCGCCAATACCGCGGCGAGAAGATTGCTATGGTATTCCAGGATCCTATGACAAGCCTGAACCCCGTGATGTCCGTAGGCGACCAGATTGCCGAGACCATCAAGATACACAACCCGGAACTGTCGAAAGAAGAAGTTGAGCAGCGCGTAGAATCCACACTGGCTATGGTGGGGATTCTGCCGTCCAGAAAGATAGACTATCCCCACCAGTTTTCCGGCGGCATGAAGCAGCGCGTGATTATTGCAATTGCGCTGGCCTGCGAGCCGGATCTGCTGATTGCCGACGAGCCGACCACAGCGCTGGATGTGACCATTCAGGCGCAGGTGCTGATGATGATCAAAGATCTGCGGGAACGTCTCGGCACCTCCATGCTGATGATCACCCATGATCTGGGCATTGTTGCCAAGATTTGTGATGATGTGGGCGTCATGTACGCCGGCAAGATCGTGGAGTCCGGGACCGTGCAGGATATCTTTGAAGGCAAGAACCATCATCCCTATACAGAGGGGTTGTTTGGATCGATTCCCGATCTGAAGTCCAAAGCAAAACGGCTCAATGCCATTCCCGGCTTGATGCCTGACCCCACCAACTTGCCAAAGGGCTGCGCATTTGCTGAGCGCTGCAAGTATGCAAAGGATATTTGCTTCCAGGAACAGCCCAAGATTTCCGTATCAGGTACACACAAGCTTTGCTGCCATCGTTTTGATGAGAACGGCAATAAAAAGGAGGAGAACAATGGCCAATCATGATACAGAACCATTGCTTCAACTCAAGGATCTGAAAACCTATTTCAAGCTCAATGGCGGTGCGATGCTTCACGCGGTGGATGGTATCAATCTTGATATTTACGAGGGCGAGACCATTGGCGTTGTGGGTGAGTCCGGCTGTGGAAAGTCCACGCTGGGAAGAAGTATCCTGCGCTTGATCGAGCCCACCTCCGGCCAGATCATTTACAAGGGGGAGGATGTAACCAAAATCAGTCAGCGGAAATTCAGACCGCTGCGTCAGGATCTACAGATCATCTTCCAAGATCCCTATGCGAGCATCGATCCCCGCAAATCCGTGATCGAGGTGATTGCGGAATATATGCTGATCCATAAAACATACAAGCGCCGTGCGGATATCTATAACCGGGCTGCGGAGCTGATGGATCTTGTGGGCTTGGCTAGGCGGTATGCGAACATGTATCCTCATGAGTTGGATGGCGGCCGCCGTCAACGTATCGGCATTGCCAGAGCGTTGTCTCTGAGGCCTAAGTTCATCGTGTGCGACGAGCCTGTCTCGGCACTGGATGTTTCGATTCAGGCCCAAATCCTGAATCTGTTGATGGATTTGGGTGATGAGCTGGGGCTGACCTATTTGTTTATTACCCATGATTTGAGCGTGGTCAAGCATATTTCTGACCGTATCATGGTTATGTATCTAGGACAAGCAGTAGAGATCGCTCCTTCGGAAGAACTGTTCAACAATCCGCTTCATCCTTATACACAGGCATTGCTGGCCGCGATTCCGGAGCCGGATCTCTCGAAACGAGATATCCCCTTCAAGACGATCAAGGGAGAGGTCAGCAGTCCCATCAACGTCAAGCCCGGATGTAGATTCTGCAAACGCTGTGAATATACCAAGCCGGAGTGTGAGGGAACGAATAAGCCGTTGAATGAAGTATTGCCTGGCCACTTTGTGGCGTGCGAGCTGCATAAATAGCAGGCAGGTTTCTGCAATGAAAAAATGAGATCCAGAAAATCAGTAAAATGATGACTGGGTCTCGTTTTTGCAATTTTTATATGTGCAGGAGGTATATATGTACGCATTGGCTGATCTTGAACCGAAAGCTGTGATGCGCTGGTTTGAGGAAATATCTGCTATTCCACGAGGTTCTATGAAGGAGGAAAAGATTGCGGCCTATATTATGGAGTTTGCCAGGCAGCGTGGATTGGCTTGTAGTGAGGATGCCTATCACAATGTGTTGGTGCGTAAGGCGGCTTCTCCTGGCCGGGAACAGTCGCCGGCGCTGATTCTTCAATCCCACGTGGATATGATCTGCGCGAATGAAAAGGGTGTAGAGCACGATTTTGAGCATGAGGGATTGGAGCTTTATGTTGAGGGCGATAGAATCCGGGCGCGGGGTACAACGTTGGGTGCGGATGATGGCATCGGCGTTGCCTATCAGCTGGCGATTCTGGATGACGAGACGATGGAACATCCAGCGATTGAAGCTGTATTTACAACCGCAGAGGAGATTGGCATGGTAGGCGCCAGTTATTTTGACATGACACAATTGACCGGCAAGCGGATGATCAATTTTGATGCGGGTGGGTTTACTGAGGGACGGATTTATGTGGGCTGTGCTGGCAACCAGCATGGAAAGCTTACCCAGAAGTTCTCATTTGTACCCCGCAGGGTGGCTGGAAATACGGTGAAGATCACACTTGGCGGTCTGCTGGGCGGACATTCCGGCGGCGATATTGGCAAAGGCCGAGGCAACAGCAGCGTCATCCTGGGCCGCCTGCTGTCTATGCTTCTGGCGGCTGATGCAGTGGAGGTTGCCCATTTTGGGAGCGGTGATGTTTCACAGGAAAACAAAAATGGGATTCCGGCGGAGTGCAGTGTTGTAGTGTGTACCGATACACCGCAGATGCTGAAGGAAATGCTGGGAGAATTTGAAGCGGTGCTCCGTGATGAACTAAGCGATGTAGACGACGGCGTAAGCCTTACGGCAGAGACATACTCTGTTCCCATCGATAAGGTCGTTTCCCGGGACAGCGTGGCTGCGGCGGTCCGGATCCTCTCGCTGCTGCCTAATGGGGTACAGTCCATGCAGCGTGTTTTTCCCGATACGCCGGAGTGTTCCTGCAATATTGGAAATGTTGAAATGGGAGATACTTCGATTGTATACTACCTTTCGATTCGGAGCTGCAAAGAATCGTTGATGGATGTGGTGTGTGAAAAATACAGAGCGGTATCGGAAGTAACCGGGAGCCGGCTTGTGCTGGGCAGAAGACTGCCCAGCTGGGACTACGATAAAGACTCCTTTATGCGGCAGTTGGTAAATGCCGAATATATCAAAGCGTTTGGCGTGTCACCACGTTTCAAGGTGACCCATGCCAGCACGGAATGCGCCTTGTTTAAAACAAATGACTCCGAAATGGATATCATTTCCATGGGCCCGATTATTTATGAGGAACACACCCCGAATGAATATATGGGGATTGAATCGGTAGGCGTGCTTTGGACCTTTATACGGAATATTATCAAACAGCTGTGACGATTAAGAGGTGACGGAGGAAGTGGATCGAAGACTATTTTATAATGGAAAGATCCTTACGATGAACGACGCGGCACCATATGCGGAATATGTGCTGACAGAGGGTGAGAAGATTCTGGATGTGGGTTCTGGCCAGCAGGCGGCGCAATACCTTGCCGGGGGTGCAGAGCCAGTGGATTTGCAGGGACGTATGATGCTTCCTGGGTTTATTGATTCCCACATTCATATGTTAACGGCGGCGCTGAACCGGCTGAAGCTGGATATCAGCGGAATGTTCTTTGACACAATCGACAGCATGTTGGCGTACGTCAAAAAAGAGGAAGAAGGCGTAGAAAGCAGTTGGATCAGTGTGTTTGGGTTCTCCGAGGAAAATATCGAGACAGGCACGATGGTTACCCGTACTGACATTGACCGGTACTTCCCAGAGGTTCCCGTGACCATTATCCGAGTGTGTGGCCATATGTCCATTATCAATTCAAAGGCCATCGAAAAGCTGGACAAAAATAAGATGGAGAACATTACTGGCGGCGCCTTCAAAAAAGATGCACAGGGGCAGTACACCGGCCTTGCAACAGAGGGAGCCCAGCAGTATGTGCTGGACACCATGCCGCCTGCACGAGAGGAAACGGTTCTGGAGTATCTGTGCAGCGAGCAGGCGCGGCTGATTCAATGCGGCATTACCGCCATCCATGACGCCGGTACAGATATGATGCTGCCCAAAACCTATGTGGCGCTTTATGAGAAAATGAATGCGCAGGGACTGCTGAAGCTCCGAACCAGTCTTATGGTAAGGCCCGGCGAGGATGAGCCGTTTGAAAGCTTTGACGCATATTTGCAGGAGTTGAAAAGGCAGTATGCCGGAGGCAAGGGGCGGCTGCAGATCGGTGCAGTCAAATTGTTTGCCGACGGCAGTCTGGGCAGCAGGACAGCTGCTGTAATGGAGCCATATGTGGACGAGCCGGAAAACCTGGGTTTATTGCTCAAGGAGCGGATCGACCGCTATGCCGCCCAGGCGGCGGATGCGGGGCACCAAGTGGCGGTACATGCCATAGGGGACCGCTCTGCCCGATATGCAGCGGAGCATTATGCAGCGTCGGTAGGAAAGGGACGCGGCCGCCTGCGTATTGAGCATGCCGAACTGTTGAATGAGGAACTGATCTCATATATCAAGGAAAATCATATTCTCATTATGACCCAGCCAATCTTTATCTGGGAATTCGGCAACACCTATTTCAACAACCTCGGTGAGGAGCGGGCCATGTGGATTCAGCCGCTCAAAACGCTGCTGGATCATGGTGTGATGGTGGGTTTTGGCACAGATTATCCTGTAGACGCTCCGGATCCGCTGCTGGGGATCTCTTCCGCCATGACACGCCGCATCAAGGGGACTGACCGGTTGCTGAACGCAGAGCAGGGTATCAGCTTCTGCCAAGCAGTGAAATGCTATACGCTGAATAATGCATACGGTGCTTTTTGTGAGGCTTCGATAGGCTCTATTGAGAAGTCCAAGCTGGCGGATTTCGTAGTGCTTTCCGGCATAACGCCCGATGAAGATGGTGAAGTGCGCAGTATAGAGAATGCCGCTGTGGATATGACTGTGATTGGCGGAGAGATCGTATATTCCCGTATTCACTGAGAGGTGCGTATTTCCTTCTCATAAGGTTTATAAAAAGTATTCCGACCACAGGAATGTGGCCGGAATATTTTTTATCAGTTAAAGTTCTTTCACAATTCCACTGACAATACCGATTGCACCTTTTGCCAGCTCCAGCATGGTTAATAAGAGAATATCCGACGATTTTGGAAGCTGACTGCGATAACAGTGAGTAATATTGCGGGGTATAATCAACATCATTACTTTTTTCCAGCAGGATAACGAGACGGTTTTACTGCAAAGCGTACAGTGCTTCTTCGATCCGGTCAAACCCGCGCTGGATTTCTGAAAGGGAATTGGTATAGGCAATTCGGATTGCCTCCGGCGCCATGAAAGCACCGCCGGGAACGACAGCGACATGGTAGTTCTGAAGCAAATACTCGCTCATAGCGAAAGAATCACAGATCACCTGATCGCTGGACCGTTTGCCATAGTACCAGCTGACATCTGGCATCAGATAGAAAGCGCCGTCCGGCTTGTTGCAGGTTACGTGGGGAAGGCTGACAGCCCGCTCATAGGCGTAGTCACGGCGCTGAACAAACTGCGCCACCATCTCCTGAACGCCAGCCTCACCGTTTTCCAGGGCTTCTATAGCGCTCCATTGCACAAAAGTAGTGCTGTTGGAAGTAATATGCCCCTGTAGGTCG
Organism: Oscillibacter sp.; assembly: GCA_022795445.1. Classification (GTDB taxonomy): domain Bacteria; phylum Bacillota; class Clostridia; order Oscillospirales; family Oscillospiraceae; genus Oscillibacter. Next base: position 18,244 of record JAAWGR010000016.1, read on the forward strand.
CTAATCCCCTTCGCGATGTCTGCTGGTGCGGCGGAATAGCCAATGCGCCAACCGGTCATGCGGTAGGCTTTGGACATACCATTGATGACGATTGTGCGCTGGTAGATCTCGGGGGACAGGCTGGCAATGGATACATGACGGCAGTCACCGTAGAGCAGTTTTTCATAGATCTCATCGGCAATAACATAGAAATCCTTCTCCACAGCCAGATCGGCGATGGCCTGTAGGCTGTCCGGACCATATACGGCGCCGGTAGGATTGTTAGGGGAGTTGATGATAATAGCGGCAGTTTTTTCGGTGACGGCTGTCCGAATAGCATTGATATCCAGCTGATAGTCGCTCTTGCAGGGAACACAGACTGGGATTCCCCCCACCAATTTGACCATCTCTACATAGCTGACCCAGCCCGGGGTGGGGATAATGACCTCATCACCAGGATTGGTAACGGCCATAACGGCATTGAACAACGCCTGCTTGGCGCCGGTAGACACACAGATCTGCTCAGAAGCGTATGTCAGGCCGTTGTCACGCAGCAGCTTGTGGCAGATGGCCTGCCGCAGTTCCGGGATACCGGCAGTGGCCACATAGGTGGTCTTCCGTGCATCAAGAGCATCCTTACAAGCGGTACAGATGGCCTCCGGCGTTTTAAAGTCCGGCTCTCCGATGTTGAGGGCGACCACATCAATGCCCTTTCGTTTCATGCTTCCAATGAGACCTTCCAGTTCGCAAGTAGCGGACGGCGTGATCCCGCCAACCATTCTGCTGACCATAAATGATTACTCCTTATCCATTTCTACCGAAAGACGGTTATTCAACATAGATGGCAAAATCAGGACACATTCTCTCACACTTCTTGCATGCAACGCAATCCTCTTGACGGGTGGCGGCAGCATAATTGTATCCTTTTTTATTTACGAGGTGTGTGATTTCAAACACGTTTTTAGGGCACAGGCTGACGCACATTGCGCAGCTCTTGCATAGCTCTTTGTCAATAAATACTGCCATGATGCTTACCCCTCTTTCCTTAACAATGCCCGGACCTGCTCCACCAGCTCGGCCGGATTCTTTACCACATGAACGCCAGCGTCCTCTAGCGCAGCAATCTTGGTGGCGGCAGTGCCCACATTCCCATTGACAATCGCGCCGGCATGACCGAGGCTCTTGCCTGTGGGTGCATTGCGTCCCACGATCAGGGAAACGACCGGCTTGTTCACATAGGCTTTGATATATGCCGCCGCAGCTTCTTCAGAACCACCGCCAATCTCGCCCAGCAGAACGATCACTTTGGTGCCGGGGTCCTGGGCATAGAGAGCGACTGCATCACGCTGTGTAAACCCCCAGACGGGACCGCCGCCAATAGCGACAACGCCGGACTGGCCAATCCCGTTATCCGTAAGAGTCTTGCCAATCTCATAGGACAGGGCGCCGCTCTTGGAGACGATGCCGACAGAGCCTTTCTTAAAGAAACGGACAGGATGCGCACCGACCTTACAGACCTCCGGGATAATCACACCTGCGCAGCCTGGGCCGATCAGCGTGGTACCATGAGCGTTCGCATAGGCGATAATCTCCACCACGTCATGCATGGTAATCTCTTCTGTAGTCAAGACCAAAAGGCGGATACCGGCGTCGATGGCTTCAAAGCAGGAATCCTTGGCGACTTTGGGAGGGACGAAGCTGATAACGGTGTCAAAATCGTGCGCTTTTTTTGCCTCTGCTACATAATTGTAAACAGGGATGCCCCAGACCTCCTGGCCGCCTTTGCCGGGGGTCACACCGGCCACGATATTGGTTCCGGCGTCCAGCATGGCCTTAGCCTGTAGGGAACCGGATTTTCCTGTGACGCCCTGCACCAGAACGCGGGTCTCTTGATTGATCAGGATTGACATCACTCACCCCTCCTTTGCAGCCTTGGCAACTGCGTCCACGGCCTCTGCCAGGATATTAAAGGTCGGGAAACCGTGTTCTTCCATAATGCGGATGCCTTCTTCCTGCATGGTTCCGCACATCCGGCAGAAGATAGGAATTGTAACGCCGTGTTCTTTGCAGTAGCTGGTCAAGCCGACCGCCATATTGTCCATACGGTTAAATCCTCCGATCAATACAACAATGATGGCTTTGACCTGTGGGCGGTTCTTCAAAGAAAGCTCCATCGCACGGTACATAATTTCCGGTGTGGTCATGCCGCCCAGCTCGCAGAAGCTGGCAACATGCAGGCCTGCATCGTGCAGCAGGTCCAGCGTCAGCATACCGGTGCCAGCGCCGTCGGAGATCATGGCAACATCACCGTCCAACGGCACATAAGTAACGGTAGTCTGCTCCTTCTCCGGCGTGGTATAGCGGTAAAGACCGCTGCGGCCCTGCTCCAGCTCGCTGCGGATATTGGCCGCGGAGCTGTCATGATCGTCGATAACAAATTTGGAGTCCATCGCCACAAGCTTTCCGTTTACCAGACCCAACGGGTTGATCTCCACCAGCAATGCGCCGCTGGAGAAAAAGGCGTCCTGAAGCTTATCCAGCAATGCATACAAATCGGACGGGTCCGCAGTGTTCAACTGCCCGGCGATCATTTTCTTCTGGTATCCTTTCAAGCGGGTGAAGGGATCGATTTCCAGCTTCAAAATCTCTTCGGGATGATCCTTCGACACCTGTTCAATGTCCATACCGCCCATACGGCTGACAATCAGTGTGGGAACGGAAACACCCTGCAAGGTGATGGATAGATAGAATTCTTGCGCTGCCTGCATCCTTTGCTCTGCCAACAGGCCATGTACAGGATGGTTTTTGATCTCCATATGCAGAATCTGGCTGGCGTATTGACGGTACTCCTCCTCATTATGGCAAACTTTCACTCCGCCGGCCTTGCCGCGGCCGCCTGTCATGACCTGTGCTTTGAGCACAAACGGATAGTCCATCGGAGCAGGAGCACTGTCGGATACCAGCAGATGACTTTCCGGAACGGGAATCGCGAACCGGCGCATCATTTGCTTGCCTTCAAATTCAAATAAGTTCATATACTTACCGCCTTATCAGTTATCCGTGAAAATAAAGGTTGTTGTCTTTGGCGTAGGCGATACCTGCCTTGATAGCCTGTGTGTTCAATTCCACAAAGCGGGGATTTACCTGTGTTTTGACTACTTCCAGCAGCGCGTCCTCCTTCAGCAAGCCAAAGCACTCCGAAAGGAAGCCCAGCACGACCATGTTAGCGGCCATGCGGTTGCCCAGGTCCACTGCAATCTGCGTGGCAGGGACAGCAAAGGTGTTGGCAACAGGATGGGTCAGGTCGGCCACCAGTTGGGGATCGATTACCAGTACGCCGTCCTCGGCCAGTGTGGGAATATACTTTTCATAGGCGGATTGGAACAGCGCCACCAGCAGATTTTTCTTTTCCGCTACAGGGGAGTTGATGGGTGCGGTATCAATGATCAGCTCGGCTTGGCACTGTCCGCCGCGTGCTTCTGAACCGTAGGACTGTGTTTGCACAGCATACAGGCCGCCCTTGGTAACAGCGGCGGTGCCCAGCATGACTGCCGTCAGGATAATGCCCTGACCGCCAAACCCGCAAAGGGTAATCTTCTGAGGATATTGCAGCATAGTTGACTTCCTCCCTTATAACGGCATATTGGTTCCTTCATAGACCGGTTTATCGACGCAAATGAACTGACCCAGCGGCAGTTTTCCTTCCTTCTCGGCCTCGCTCATTTTATCGCCCTGCTCCTTCATGTAGGTGTTCGCCTGAATATATTCCATCACCTTGACGGGGTCGCCTGTTTTAAGCGCATAACGGCCGTAATGGGTAGGGCACTGAGAGACAATCTCAATGAGGGAGAAACCCTTGTGCTGCAATGCGCGCTCCATGGCCTTTTTGCATAGAAGAGGCTGCGCGGTGGTCCAGCGTTCCACATGGGTAGCGCCGGCGGCGATGGCCAGAGAGCATACATCGAAACGGGGCTCGCCGCTGCCATAGGGGGTCGTCATGGTTTTGGACTCCTCGGGAGTCGTGGGGGCAACCTGCCCGCCGGTCATGGCAAAGTTCATGTTATTGACCATCACCACGGTTACATCCAAATTACGGCGGCAGGACTGGATCATATGGTTGCCGCCGATGGAAACCAAGTCGCCGTCACCGGCAAAAATGACAACGGGCAGATCTGGCTGCATCATTTTCACGCCGGTAGCCCATGCCAGCGTTCTGCCGTGAACGCCGTGGAACATGTCGGTCTTCAGGTAAATCGGGATGCGGGCCGTGCAGCCGACGCCGCCGATGTGCAGCATCTGCTCAGGGTCCATATGAAGCGCATCCAGCGCCTGGGTATAGTAGTTCAGCACCTGACCGCAGCCGCAGCCCGCGCAAAAGAAGTGCGGGAGCTTTTCTTTCCGGAGAAACTTGCGCAAAGGGTTGATTTTCAGTTCGTCTGCCATTTTATTTGACCTCCTCCTGAATCTCCCGCAAAATCTCTGCGGAAGTGTGGATCTGTCCCCGGTTCTTCGTAATAGGGACGACGGGACATTTGCCGTTGACGACTCTTGTGATCTCATTGACATAGCGGCCCATGTTCATCTCCACAGCAAAGACCTTAGAGACGTTAACAGCTGTCTCGCGGATGATCTTTTCGGGAACGGGCCAGATGTTACAAAGCTTCAGAACGCCGACTTTGATGCCGGATTCCCGTGCCATCTGCATAGCCTCAATGGCAGGCCGCACCTCGCTGCCGTAGGTGATGATGGCATAGTCAGCGTCATCCAGCATGTAACGCTCCGTGCGGCAGATTTCATCGGCGTTGTCGCGGATTTTGCCGCAGACACGGCGGTAGAGCCGCTCAAAATCATCAGGGTCCCAATCGATGCCGCCTTTTTCATTGTGAGGGTTCAGAGAATAGATGGTGTGGTATCCCTTACCCAGCGGAGCAAAATCAGGGCAGCCGGCGGCCGGCGCGCCGAAGGGCAGGTAGTCGTCGGGGGAGGCGGAGGTATAAGCACGGTTGAACAATTCGATCTGATCCGCAGCGGGAATCTCCAGACGCTCACGCATCAGGGCGATGGTAGCCTCGGACATGACGATGACAGGATTGCGGTATTTTTCAGCCAGATTAAAGGCCCAGATTGTGTAGTCGTACAGTTCCTGTACAGAGGAGGGGCAGACAACGATGGCTTCGTAGTCGCCGCTGCATCCATAGCGCAGCTGATAGACGTCGGCATAGGTGGCAAAGTTATCACCTCTGGTACGCATAACGTCAGCAACGACGACCGGCGCTTCAATTGTGTAGCAATAGCCCAGGCCTTCCTGCATATAATTGAAACCCGCGCTGGCTGTAGCCGTCATGACTTTGCCGCCGGCAAGAGACGCGCCGGCCAGGGCGAAGATGGAGCAAAGTTCATCTTCACCCTGTACAAATTTACCGCCTACCTGTGGCAGTCTTTGAGACATCCGCTCAGAGATTTCGTTTGCAGGAGTGATCGGATAGCCGGCGAAAAAGTTGCAGCCGGCGCTGATTGCGCCTTCTACTAACGCATAGTTCCCCAGCATGAAGTGGACGCCCGTATCCACGCGTTTTTCCCATGCTTTAAGCTGGTTTGCCCGAATCGTTGCCATGTCATCGTTCCTTTCCTGTTCCAAAATGTGTGGCTTGTATATTGCGCAAGAGCGAGAGAAGCGAACGCCATATTGTCGACAATATACAAGAGACAAATCATATATAACCGAAAATGGCACAAATGTCAATGCCAATTTTTTAGTTTGTTCAGTATAATTACGGCGCAGATGAACGCTGTTGTCAGAGAAGGATCAATTGCATACCTTTACCTCGCCCAGCACCCATACATGATGAATGCCGACAGGGGGGAGCGTAGGCTCAATATACGAATTGGCGTTGTTGATCATAGCGGGATCAAAAAGCACAAGATCGGCATCCAATCCTTCTCGAATCAAGCCGCGATCCCAAAGCCGAAGCCGGCGTGCCGGTTCAGAAGTGATGTGCCGGATGGCCTCTTCCAGCGGCATAACTTTTTCATCGCGGACATAATGACCCAGGAAGCGGGGGAAAGAGGCATAAGCCCGGGGATGAGGGTGGGCGCCTACGATACCATCGGTGCAGACGCAGTGGATGTCGTTCTTCATGACATAAATGACATCCTCTTCCGAAATGGAGAAGTAAATGGCGATGACCTCCGGTCCCTCATGCTGTAAGATATGGAGGACGGCGCGGCCTACGTCCATGCCCAGCTTCTCACTGATCGCGTCCATCTTCAGGCCGGCCATCCACGCATATTCCTCCGTGGCCACAGAGGCCAGCATGATGCACTGGGCGCCGCCGCGGGCCTCGATCTCGTCGCGGGTCTCTTTTAAGATCTGTTCATAAACGGCGGGCTCCTTCAGCCGGTTCTGGAAGCCCTGCTCACCGCCGTCATAAGCCCACTGGGGAACGCATACCTTCAGGCCGGTGCAGGCGGCCGTCCATGGGTACTGGTCAATGGTCACATCGTAGCCTTTTTCCCGCATGGCATAGATCGAGGCAACCGATTGATGAACTTTGCCCCAGTTGCGGGGACCCAGCGCCTTATGATGGGAAATCTGTAGGCGTACGCCGCTGTTTTCCACCACCGCCCGCATCTCATCCACGGCCTCCAGCAGCTTGTCCTTTTCACTGCGCATATGTACCATGATCAAACCGTCATAAGCGGCCACCACTTTGGCCAGCTCAATCAGCTCATCTGTTTTGGCAAAACTTCCCGGAGGATAAATCAGGCCCAAAGACATGCCTTTTGCGCCTTCTTCCATACAGTTTGCCAGTAAATCCTTCATTGCCTGAAGTTCTGCGGCGGTGGGCTCACGGTTGTCGTTGCCCATGACATTCATACGAATGGTGCCATGGCCTACGAGGCTGACAAAACGGGCGGCTGGCTTCATTTCTTCAACGACGCTCATATAATCGGAGAAACTGCGCCATGTGTACGGACCGGGAATCGTACCAGCCAACGGCGCCATATTGTCCGCCAACTCCTTTACGAGGTCATCCGTTAACGGAGCCACAGAGGAACCGTCCTGTCCCAATACTTCTGTTGTAATGCCCTGCTCGACAACCTGACACAGCCGGGGGTCCCGAAGGATCTCCAATTCCATATGGCTGTGCGTATTGATAAAGCCCGGAGACAACGCAAAGCCGTTTGCATCAATGACCTCATAGGTATCTGCCGGCGGAATACGGCCGATCCGGGCAATCTTTGTACCGCGGATAAGAACATCCGAAGAAAAAGGTTTTGCCCCAGTGCCATCGTAAACAAGTGCATTTTTAATTAAAGTTTCTTTCATTGGAAACGCCTCCTTTACTTTTTAAAAAGAATATGGTATAATAAAAACAGTCGATAAAATACAGTCGACAATTTGTAACCATAGAATAACACTCCCACACGCTAAAGTCAAGCAAAGGCTGTCAATAAAATAATTTTGTCATATTTAGGAAAGGGGACTGTACAAATGTTAGATGAAACCTCCGAATGCTTTTTGCTGCTGAAGAAACTGGTATCTTATCCGTCCACAGATGGGAATGAGGCGGGGATCAGCGATTTTCTGGCGGAAAACGCACGGGCAATGGGAATGGATATTGTTGAGCAGCAGGAAGCGCTGCCTGGTCTGAAAAATGTGATTGCCCGCAAGACCTTTGGCCGCGGCGGGAAAACGGTTGTGCTGAATTCTCACATGGATGTTGTGCCGCCGGCGGACGGCTGGGATACCGACCCGTATGATCTTGTGATCAAGGGCACCCGCGCTTACGGCCGTGGTTCTACGGATGCCAAGGGTCCGCTGGCCTGCTTGACGATGGCAGTCAAGCGGATCATTGAAAATCCGGAAGGCGTTAACGGCGCCATTGTTTACACAGCGGTGGTAGATGAGGAGAGCCATTCCACCGGCGCCCGCAAGTTAGTGACGCATCCGTTGGTGCGGGGGGATTATTGCATTGTAGGGGAGCCTACTCTTTCCCGGGTTGCGGTGGCGCACAACGGCAGCCTCCGCCCTGTGATTGTGATTGAAGGATTAGCTGCCCATGCCTCGAATCCAGAGTTTGGGATCAGTGCGGTTCGGATTGCGGCGTATGTTTCCCAATTGGTGGATGAGATTGCTGAGGAGCTGACCCATGTGGTGAATCCTACCACAGGAAAACCATCCATCGCTATTACGATGATCTCCGGCGGTGTGCAGGAGAATGTGCTGCCGGATCATTGTGAACTGACGATTGACCGCCGTATGGTGCCAGGTGAGAAGGAAGAGGAACTGCGGGAGCGGTTTGACCGCCTGTGCCGTCAGGCGCAGGAAAAGTTCCCCGGGAGCCGCGTATATGTGGACCGCTATCTGGTAACTACAGGGCCCTCTGCGGAAACAGCGGCAGATACGGAACTTGTCCGAACGGCGTTTGAGGCGGCGGAAAAGGTAACGGGTGAAAAACAGACGCCTTTTGGCTTAACCTGTAACACTGATATGAACCATTTTACCCGTGCCGGTATTCCCACCATTATTATCGGACCAGGCACGATCACAGTAGCGCACAAGCCGAACGAGTATGTGGAATTATCTCAGCTGGAGAGCGCCTGCGCAGTAGACGAAGCGGTGATCCGTGCGCTGCTGAAATGAGAGCAGCTGGGAAAAGGAGGTGCACTATGTCTTATACGCTCGAAGAGGCCAGCAGCGTTTTGACAGTAGACCTGGGAAAGGTAAAACGTAATATTGAACGGATTCGCGCCCATATCGGTTCCAATGTGGATATCATGTATACGGCAAAGTCCAACGGGTATGGCCATGGCCTGATTGAACCGACTCTGTACATGCGTGACCATTGTGGTATTCATTGCTTTGCTACAGGACAGCTTTGTGAGGCAGTGGAGCTTCGGCAGGCGGGCGTCAAGGATTTTATTCTCGTGATGGGAGGCATTCCCTATTCCGGGATACCCTCCTTTGTAAAAAACGATTTTGCGGCTACCGTCTATGAAGACACCATTCCCCGTGCGCTGAATGAAGAAGCAGCGCTTCAGGGGAAAAAGGTGCGTGTTCATATTAAGATCGATACTGGTCTGCGCCGGTTTGGCGTGCAGGCCGGAGAGCAGTTGGCGCATTTAATAGAAACGCTTCAGGCATTGCCGCATCTGGAAATCGACGGCGTGTATACGCATCTTGCCAATGGGTATTCTCTGGATAAATCTTTTACCCATCAGCAGATGGCAGAGTTTGAAAAAGCTCTGACGCAGCTGAAGGAAGCGGGGATCCGGCCGCGTCTGGTACACGCCGCTAATACGGCCGCCTGTGTGGCGTCACCGGAGTGTTATTATGACGTTGTGCGGGTAGCGGCGCTGATTTTCGGTTATGACATTTCACCCGGCATCAAGAACCGGTTAGGGCTGGAGCCGTCGATGCGCTGGACCAGCAGGATTCTCAATGTGCTGTGGGCGGAAGAAGGGGAGAACGTCAGTTATTACCGTTTCTTTGTGCCGAAACGCCGCACCAAGGTTGCGATCATCGGCTTTGGCATGGGAGACGGCTATGTGCGCAATCTGGTCACGCGGGATACTGCGCACAATGCGGATGTGCTGATCCACGGAAAACGTGCCCGCCTGCTGGATCTGAACGTGGATGTGGCATTTGCGGATGTGACGGATATTCCGGATGTGAAGATTGGCGACACGGCTGTTTTGGTGGGACAGGATGGTGACGAGGAGATCACCACCATGGAACTCGGCGAACTGGGCGGTACATCCAACGGCCATGTCTGCTGTGCCATTACATCCCGCCCGCTGCGCCAATATATCAACGGCTGACGGCCTACGGCCGTTGCAGAGCGATAAGAGTGGATAATGTTATGAATTTGCTGCACCGCTATTTTATGAAACTGATTCGTATGCTTCTGGGCTTTGCTTTGATTGCAATTGCCATCGTTATTGCAAAGCAGTCCTTTTGCCTTGCGCCGTGGAATGTCCTGAACGACGGTATTTCCTATACATGTTCTGTGACCATGGGGACAGCCAACATCATTGCCGGTTCCCTGATCCTCTTGCTGGATTTAATCCTCCGGGAGACGTTTGGCGTCGGGATGGTGCTCAATATTTGGCTGATCGGCATGTTTACCGATGTGTTTATGGCGCTTAATGCGCGTCTTTCGCTGCTGCCGCGTATTGAAGAGATTCCTTTGCAGATTGTCTTTTGCTTTCTGGCGCTGATCATAAATGCTTTCGGCATTTACTTCTATATGTCTGCCAGAATGGGGGCGGGACCGCGGGATACGCTGGTGGTGTTTCTGACGAAACATCTTCCGTTTCCGGTAGGCCTCTGTAAATTGCTGTTGGAAGCGGTCGTTTGCCTGACAGGATGGTTTTTCGGCGGTGAAGTAGGCGTGGGAACGTTTCTTTTTGTCCTGTGCGGCGGACCGATTTTGCAGTTCGTTTTCCGCCTGTTCCGCTTTGATGTAAAGGCTGTTAAAAACGAGTCCATTCTGGATACTTGGAGAATTGTAACGCACCGTCAGACGCTTCCTGAGAGGCAGTAAAAGTTCGGGATATTTCAAATGGAGCGGTTGACAAATGCTTTGTTTCACATTATGATAGTGAATAAAGAAAATGTATTTTAGTATTTTTTACACAAAAGGCAGGAAAATAAATCATGTATCAAAGTCAAGATTTAGGCAGCCAGCCGTCTTTAAAACAATTGGTCTATGAAAATTTGCAAAACAAAATCATACTAGGCGAATTGGCTCCTGGAACGAAATTAACGGAAGAAGAGCTGGCCCAGTCAATGAATATCAGCCGAGCGCCGATCCGTGAGGCATTGAATATGCTTGAGCGGGACGGTTTTACCAAGATCATCACCCGCAAGGGGGCAGTGGTGGCGGAGATGACCCGGAAGGATGCCATCGACATTTGGACGTGCCGCATTGCTTTGGAGCCTTTTGCGGCCAGAGAGGCGCTGCCCAATATCCCACCCCAGGATATCCAGACGGCGCTGGAGCATATTGAGACGCTGGAAAAGAATGCCTATACCTTTGATGATTATGTGGCGTCTGACTTGGAAGTCCATGGGCTGTACTACAATAACCTGGTCAACGAATACATGAAGTCCATTTTGAATAACCTGAAGGCGCATTCTGTCCGTGTCCGTTGGACCAAGGAGGTCAAACACAAAAATTCCGACCAGTCCCAGATATCGATCAGGGAGCACCGGAAGATACTGGAGGCGCTGCAAAGCAACGACCCAGATGCTGTGTTTAATGTGGTGAAAGAGCATATTGAGAAAAGTGCGGAGCGTTTGTTTGACGCACTGGACTGACGCGCTTTGCCAGCCATATAAATGTGGCGTGCTGCGAGTATTATAAATTATGCAGAACCCCCTGCCGCTAGATAGCGGCAGGGGGTGTCATTTTGCGTTCAAGCGGTATAAACCGCCGTACACAGGTCACGCTCGTATGAAAAGTATCTGGAAACACCGGGATAGATCCGTTATTATGGTCACACTTAGGATACCAGTACGCCAAGCGCGAGGGACGCATATTTTGATTTCGGGTCGCTGGCCCGGGAAGGCAAGATGACTGGCGCAGACATCCCCATCACAATCCCGGCATTTGAGGAATGCAGCAAATAGTTCAATGTTTTCGAGAACACATTTGCTGTCTCAATGCTGGGAGCCATCACAATATCCGCATGGCCCGCCACTTCACTCACAATCCCCTTCTTTTTTGCCGCTTCTGCGGAAAGAATATTGTCAATAGCCAGGGGGCCGTCGACAACTGCGTCGCCAAACACTCCACGGTCTGCCATTTTGGACAGGCATGCCGCGTCCAAAGTCGCCTGCATTTTCGGGTTGACGGACTCCACCGCCGCCAGGCATGCAGCTTTTGGACGGGCGATACCCAGCCGGTGGGCAACGTCAATGGCGTTTTTCAAAATGTCCGCTTTTTCCATCAGGGTGGGAGCAATGTTTAGTCCGCCGTCGGTGCTGATGAGCAGGCGCTCAAAGCCGGGAATGTCCAAAACGATCATATGGCTGGCAAGACGTCCAATGTTTAAGCCGTTATTTTTATCTAAAGCGGCCTTCAGCAGCGTGCCGGTAGACATCGTTCCTTTCATTAAAATGTGGTTTTCCCCCTTTTTTACAGAGAGAACCGCGGTTTGGACGGCCTCGCTGTTATCTGGAAGATGGAAAATTTCCAGGGAGGAAATCTCCAAGCCAATTTCCCCAGCAGCAGCGGCAATCTTCTCCCGGTTTCCGTACAGCCGTGGGACGGCAAGGCCAGATTCCACGGCATCCTTAACCGCGTGCAGAGTGTTTTTGTCATGAGGCAGAGCAACGGCAATCCCTTGCCCGGGGCGTTTTTTAGCTTCCACCAGAAGTTCGTCAAAGTTTTTAATGGTTTCCATAATACAGCATCCTTTCTCTGTGAATTTGTGATTATGAAGGGTAGGTTTTCGGTGTAATCTGCCCGGAAAGCACCAATTCCATATAATAGGCCAAGCTTTCCATCTCCTCCTCGCCCGGGCTGAGGAGGAGTTTTCCAAGAAATTGAATTTGCCTGCAAAGTTCTTTGGAAAAAGTCTCTGAATACATAATACCGCCGGTGAGGACGATGGCGTCGATGCGCCCTTCCAGCACCACAGCCATGGAACCGATAGTTTTTGCGGTTTGGTAAGCAAGCCCGTAAAAAACATCCCGAGCGGCGGCATCGCCTTCCATCATCCGCCGCTCGACCTCCCGGAAGTCCTTCGTGCCTAAGTGCGCATATACGCCGCCGCTGCCATTGAGCATCTTCAGAACTTCGTCCTTCCCATACTTTCCAGAAAAGCAGAGCTTTGCCAGTTCCCAGGAATTCAGCTGCCCAGAACGATCCATGCTGAATGGCCCCTCCCCGCGGCTGGTGGTGGAATCGATGATGCGTCCGCCTGCGTGGGCGCCGATGGACACGCCGCCGCCCATATGGGCAACAATCAGGCGGCAGTCTTCATAGGGTTTCCCCAACTGAACGGCGGCAGACATAGCAACCCGCTTATGGTTCAGGGTATGGGTCCGGCCGTAGCGGGGGAGGAGTGGATGGCCGGACACCCGGGCAATATCCTGCATTTCGTCTACAGTGATGGGGTCGGCAATGCAGCCTGGAATCTGGTATTTCTCAGCGAGTGCATGAACCAGAACCGCTCCCAGATTGGCAGCATGTTCGCCGTATTTCCGGCTATGCAGGTCGTCCAGCATGGCGTCGTTGACAGCATAGACGCCGGAGTCCACGGATTTCAGCAGTCCTCCAATGCCAATGATGCCAGTAAAATCCTTCATAGAAAAGCCGCTGGATGAAAGGGTATCCAGGATCATTTGGAGGCGGAAAGGGGCTTGGTCAAGGATGCTGGGGAATGCGGCACATTCTTCGGCAGAGTGGGAAATTGTGTGGGCTAAGTAAGGAGAACCATCCTGGAAAACGGTGAGCTTGGTCGAAGTGGAACCAGGGTTGATGACAAGTATCTTGGACACGAGAGAATCTCCTTTCCATTTGTGAAATTTTAGAGTCGTTTTATGAGCTGTATCCAGCATAGCATAAAATATGTTAAAAGGGAAGCAGAAATTATAAAATTTTTATAAATATCTATTGAAATTAGAGAAATTTTATTGTATAATTGGTTTTAGTGAAAAATCTTCTAACAAAACAACCGGATTATTATGCAAAACGACGAAAAATAGCCGTAAAAGAGGAGATCAGACTATGAAGAGAGTCATGCTTGGCAATGAAGCCATTGCCAGGGGGGCCTATGAGGCGGGCTGCTTGGTAGCGGCGGCCTATCCCGGCACTCCCAGTACAGAAATTTTACAAAACCTCAGCAAATATAAAGAGGTACAGTCCGAGTGGTCGGTGAATGAAAAGGTTGCGGCGGAAGTTGCCATCGGTGCATCTATGGCTGGAGTTCGGGCCATGGCGGCGATGAAGCACTTCGGCATGAACGTAGCCTCCGATGCTGTGTTTCCCTCGGTTTATGAGGGCGTGACCGGCGCGCTGGTATACATCTGTGCAGACGACCCCGGAATGAACAGCTCCGGCACGGAGCCGGACAGCCGCAATTTTGCCCCCCATATGAAAATGCCGATGCTGGAGCCTGCCGACAGCCAGGAATGTAAGGACTATACCGCCTTGGCCTTTGCGCTTTCCGAGCAGTTTGACACGCCGGTGATGGTTCGCACGACCACCCGGGTCAACCACGGCAGCAGCATTGTGGAACTGGGGGAGCGAAAAGAGGTTCCCGTCCGCCATTATGAGCGGAACATTATGAAAAACACCAACATCCCCGCCATGGCCCGGAACAAGCACAAAACGGTGGAGGAACGGATTGTGAAGCTTCGGGAGTTCTCTAACCAGACAGAACTGAACCGCGAAGAGTTCCACACCGACGAGCTGGGCGTCATCTGCAACGGCATTTCCTATCAGTACGCAAAGGAGGTGTTTGGCGACAGCGCTTCGTATTTGAAAATCGGATTCTCCTATCCTCTGCCGGATCAGAAATTGAAGGACTTTGCGGCCAAGGTGAAAAAGGTCTACGTGATTGAGGAACTCGACCCCTACATGGAAGAACACTGCAAAGCTCTGGGCATTGCTTGCACCGGCAAGGAGTGCCTGCCCCTATGGCTGGAATACTCCGCCAACATCATCCGGAAAGGCTTCGGCCTCCCCACAGTGGATGCCGCATATCAAGTGGACGGGGAGACGCCAGTGCGTCCAGCCAGCTTCTGCGCAGGCTGCCCACACCGGGGGATCTATCACGAGGTCAGCAAGTACGGCAGCAAAATCGTTGCCACTGGCGACATCGGCTGTTATGCGCTGAACATCCATCCGCCTTTCAGCGTGACGCACACGATGATTGATATGGGGGGCAGCATTACTGCCGGGATTGGCTTTGAGAAGGCGGAGCGTGTGGCGAAGCGTAATTTCAAGGTTTTCTCCTTCATCGGGGACTCGACGTTCTTCCACTCCGGCATTACCGGGCTGATCAATGCCGTTTACAACGGCACGAAAACCAGCATTTTCATCCTGGATAACAGCACGACCGGGATGACCGGCCATCAGGACAACCCTGTCACCGGTATCACGCTGATGAAGGAAGTGACTACGGCTGTCAGCATTCGAAAAGTCGTGGAGGGCTGCGGCGTAAAGCCGGAGAACATCCGGGTGGTCGACCCTTACGACCTGGAGGCAACCCGGAAGGTGGTTAAGGAGGCATATGAGTCTGAGGAACTGTTTGTGGCCATCGTCCAGCAGCCTTGCGCCCTGCTGAAGCCGGTAATTGCCGCCCGGAAAGGCCAATATTGCAAGGTCAACGCAGATAAGTGCCGGGACTGCAAAGCGTGCATCAACAAGACGGCCTGTCCCGCGCTGATGGTGGGGGAGGGGAAGGTTTCCATTTCTGCCGAGGACTGCAACGGATGCACAATCTGCAAGCAGATTTGCCCCTTCGATGCGATTGAAAAGGTTGGTGAGACGAAATGAGTGAAAAGAGAGCGATTGCAATTGTCGGCGTGGGTGGGCAGGGCACCGTACTGACCTCCGACATTTTGATTGAGGGTCTGGTAGACTTAGGCTATCAGGTGAAGAAGACGGAGCAGCACGGCCTGTCCCAGCGGGGCGGCTCGGTGAATTGCTTTGTGAAGTATGGCGACGAGGTGTATGCTCCTTTGGTGGTAGAGGGCGAGGCAGACGTGGTGCTGGCTTTTGAGAAGATTGAGGCGCTGCGCTGGCTGAAACTGCTGAAAAAAGGCGGGACGGTGATTGCAAACGACCATGAAATTCTTCCGATTCCTGTCAAGATGGGCAAGGCTGCCTATCCCTCCGACGCCCTGGAAAAGCTGGCGGAAACCGTAGAGCATACATACATTGTCAAAGCTACCGAGGAAGCCCAGAAGCTGGGCACTGCCAAAGTTACCAGCATTATCCTCCTTGGCGCGCTGGTCAAGGCCCTGGGGCTGGAGCATTACGATTGGAAAGCGGTTATCCGCCGGAAAGTCCCGGAAAAACTGGTGGACATCAATCTGAAGGCCTACGAAACTGGGTTAGGGCTGGTTGGATAAATGCAGAGTGACTGGGAAGGAGTCTTAGGAATGAATGCATATCTTTCTGGCGTGATTGGGCATGTGAAGGCCCGTCACGCGAACGAACCGGAATTTGTACAGACTGTGGAGGAAGTGCTCTCCTCCCTGTCGCCGGTAATTGAGAAGCATCCAGAGTACGAGAAGGCCGACTTGCTGACCCGTATGGTAGAACCGGAGCGGATGTTCACGTTCCGCATTGTCTGGGAGGATGACGCAGGAAATTGGCATACGAACATCGGCTACCGCTGCCAGTTCAACGGCGCGATTGGCCCCTACAAGGGTGGGCTGCGGTTCCAAAAAAACGTGTATCCCGGCATCATTAAATTCCTGGGCTTTGAGCAGGTCTTTAAGAACAGCCTGACGGGCCTGCCCATTGGCGGCGGCAAGGGCGGTTCTGACTTCGACCCATCAGGGAAATCGGACGCAGAGATCATGCGCTTCTGCCAGAGCTTCATGCAGGCGCTGTACCGCTACATTGGGCCGGATGTGGATGTTCCCGCAGGCGACATGGGCGTCGGCGCCCGGGAGATCGGCTATTTGTACGGCGAATACCGCCGTTTGAAGGGAGCGTTTGAGAACGGCGTCCTAACGGGGAAGGGCTTCAGCTACGGCGGCTCCCTGATCCGCCCAGAGGCTACTGGTTACGGCGCGGTATACTACCTGCAAAATGTTCTTAAGCACGAGGGCAAGGAGCTCAAGGGCAAAACCATTGCTTGTGCAGGCTTTGGCAATGTGACCTGGGGCATCTGCAAAAAAGCGGCGGAACTGGGGGCAAAGGTCATAACCCTCTCCGGGCCTGACGGCTACGTCTGCGATCCTGACGGCGTAACCACCAAGGAAAAGATCGCCTATTTAGTGGAAATGCGTAGTTCTGGCCGGAATAGGGTGCAGGATTATGCGGATAAGTTTGGTGTGGAGTTCCATGCGGGCGAGAAGCCCTGGGGGATAAAAGCAGATATCTGCATGCCTTCCGCGATGCAGAACGACGTCCATATGGAACAGGCAAAGCAAATTGCTGCCAACGGCGTAAAATATTATATTGAAGTTGCCAATATGCCCACCACAAACGATGCCCTCCGGTTTCTTCTGGAACAGCCTGGTATGATTGTGGCTCCGTCCAAAGCGGTCAATGCAGGCGGCGTGGCAACTTCCGCCTTAGAGATGGCGCAAAACAGCGAACGCCTGGTTTGGACAGAAGAGGAGGTCGACCGGCAGCTGCGTCAGATCATGGATACGATTTACACGACGAGCGTCCGCGCTGCGGAGCAGTATGGCCTGGGCTATAATCTTGTAGCAGGTGCGAACATTGCAGGCTTCCAGCGCGTGGCTGACGCCATGATGGCACAGGGCGTCTTCTAAACCAGTTTTCATTTCTGGAATGCGCGTCCTCTCAAACCGGCGCAATGCGGTCTTTTTCACCGCGCTGCGCCGGTCTCTTTCAGAAAAGCCCAACATTCAAACGGTTGCTTTTGAATCTGCGATTGTGATATAATCGTTCCTGTAAGACGAAGAAAGGTTTTCGGAAGCATTTGCGCCGGAAAAGCAGGAGGACGTTTATGGAAGACAATTTGCAATTTATGATCAAGGTTGCCGAAGCGATTGCGCTGGCAAATGGGCCAACGTGTGAGACCGTTGTACATGACAGAGAGTTAAAGATCGTATACATCGCAAACGGAGAGATTTCCGGGCGGAGTGTGGGGCATGTTATGGATGAGAGCGTGTTCCGTTATCTGCTCAACTGGGCAAAAAAGTCCAACAACATTGTAATCCGCCTGACGCGGAGGGAGACAGGGGAACTAACGAAAGCGACCACCGTTTTCTCGTTCGATTCGGAGGGAAATTATGCCGGGATGCTTTGTTTTACCCAAGACCTGACATCCATCAACCAGGCCCGTAACCTCTTGGATTCTATCATGAACGTACAGCCTTTCGACGCGATTGGAGAAAATAACAACATCTCCATCACAGATTATGCGCATATGGTGATTGCAGATATTATTAAAGAGGTGGGCAAGCCCTCCACGCTAGGGACAAAGGAAATCAATTTCCGGATCCTCCGGAAGCTGGAGGAAAAGGGGGTATTTGCCTTGAAGGATGCGGTTCCGCAGGTGTGCGAGATGCTGAACATCTCCCAGGCGACGCTGTACAATTACCTTCGGGAGATCCGGGTACAGAGCTCTATGCGGCCATTGGCGAAAATCCGATAACAAACAGGCTGGTTTGCCGGAATATGAAAAGCAGTTTTTGGAAGGATAGCGAACGGGCTTCCAAAAACTGCTTTTTCTTATTGCTGTTTTGGCTAAATCAAAGAACAATTTTTGTTCATGCTTATAAAATTACAATAAATTGAAGAATTATATAGACAAATATTATAATAAGTAGTACACTGTAATTGTTGGAAGATTTCACTAAAACCCCGCCCTATAAACGAATGATTTAAAAGAGTGAGGTGCGCCTATGCATGATTATGAACCCACAAAGATGAAGCAGATTCCCTTCACCGGCATCCGCCGTATGATGGAAAAGGCCAATAAACTGGCGGCGGAAGGCCATAAGATCATCCACTTTGAAATGGGACAGCCTGATTTCGACACGCCTGCCAACATCAAAGAAGCCGCTAAGCGGGCGCTGGATCAGGGACTGACCTCCTATACATCCAATTATGGCATCCCCGCTTTACGGAACGCCATTGCAGACAAGCTCCAGCGCATGAACGGGCTGACGGTCGATCCCAACACCGAACTGATGGTCACCACTGGCGGCGAAGAAGCTGTTGCCGCAGCAATTTTTGCCTTGGCGGAAAAGGGGGACGAGGTATTGGTACCCGACCCTGGTTATATTCCGTATTCCAGCCTGATCAAGCTGGCAGAGGCCGTCCCTGTACCGGTGCCGCTGAACGAGAGGGACAACTTCTGCTTCGACTTCGAGGCGCTGGAACGGCTGGTATCACCGAAAACCAAGCTGCTGATCCTCTGCTCTCCTGGGAACCCTACAGGTACAATGATGAGCCAGGAACAGCTGGAGCGGCTGGCGGCTTTCTGTAAGGAACATGGACTTTTGGTATTGTCCGACGAAGCCTATGAACAGGTGCTGTACGACGGAAATCGGCATATTTCGATTGCCTCCCTGCCAGGGATGAAAGAGCGCACCATTACAGTGCAGTCTTTCTCAAAAACATATTCCATGTGTGGTTGGCGTGTGGGCTATCTGGCGGCTCCTCCAGAGCTGATGCGCATTTTGATCCGTGCCCACCAAACCGTAGTTATGTGCGCCTGCTCCTTTGCCCAGGCGGGCGCGGCGGAGGCCCTGACCGGTCCCCAGGATTCTCTGTATGAAATGCTCAAGGAGTTTGACCGCCGCCGCATGTTGGTTTACCAGGGCCTGCTGGATGCGGGGATTCCCTGCCGAAAGCCCCAGGCTGCGTTCTATGTGTTCCCAGATATCCGGGAATTTGGTATGACGAGCGTGGAATTTGCCGATTTGCTGCTAGACAAGTACGGCGTCGCCACGGTAGGCGGAGCAGAATTCGGCGCGGAGGGAGAAGGGCACTTGCGTATTTCTTATGCCACCTCCTATGAGGATTGTCAAGAGGGCGTTCGTAGAATCCGCCAGTGTGTGGAGGACCTGCGCAGCGGAAGAAAGTAACATCTGACGGAAAATACAACCAATTCTTTTGGGGTTTAAGAAGGAGAGAGGTATTGTTATGAGCGAAAATAAAAATCGTGAAGCAAAGAAGCCAAGCTTTATACAGGCACTATTGGTCCTGGTCTGCGTCATCGCTGGGCTGGTTGCGGCTATTCGCAGCGGCGTCGGCATCCAGATTGGCCTGGCAATCGGCGGATGCATCGCCATTTGCGCTTCCATACTGTTCCATGTAAAGTGGGAGGATATTTATCAAAACATTGTCCGCGTGGTGGGTTCCTCTGCCGGTACGCTGCTGATTCTGTTAAGCGTCGGCATGATGGTCGGCGTATGGATCATCGGCGGCACAGTGCCCTCGCTGTTGTACTACGGGCTAAAACTCTGCTCTCCCACCATTATCGTCCCGCTGACCTTTGTTCTGTGCGCCATCACGTCGCTGTTTACCGGCAGTTCCTTCGGTTCGATTGCCACCATGGGTTTGGCGTTGTTCGGCGTTGGCACGAGCATGGGCCTTTCCAGTGCGCTGATGGCTGGCGCAGTGTGTTCCGGTGCATTCTTTGGCGATAAGATGTCCCCTCTCTCCGACACCACGAATGTGGCGGCAGATATGTCCGGGACAAACCTCTATTCCCACATCGGCTCCATGCTATATACCACAATTCCCGCCTCTGTGTTTTGCCTGATTTTATACAGCGTGCTGGGCGCCCGTGCTGCGGCAGCCAGCGCAGATCTGAGCAATGTCCAGGGAATGATTGAAACGCTGGAAACGCAATTTAATATCAGCATCCTTGCCCTAGTGCCCGCCGTACTGGTTCTGGTAGTTTCTGCACTGCGTGTTCCGGCAGTTCCCGCCATGCTGGGCTGCACGGCTGTCAGCTGCGTTTTTGCCATGGTTCTCCAGGGCATCGACCTCAGTGCGGTTTTAAGCGCCGCCATGAGCGGCTTCGCCTCTGACAGCGGCAATGAGCTGGTAGATAAGATCCTCTCCCGCGGTGGTAT
Source organism: Oscillibacter sp. (assembly GCA_022795445.1). Classification (GTDB taxonomy): domain Bacteria; phylum Bacillota; class Clostridia; order Oscillospirales; family Oscillospiraceae; genus Oscillibacter. Next base: position 38,978 of record JAAWGR010000016.1, read on the forward strand.
GTCCTCTATGTATGGCACGGTTGCAATTATTGTTTTCTCCAGTACCATGGGCGCGGCTCTGGAGAGCAGCGGCGTGATTGGAGCCTTGATGGAAGAGGGTCTCCTGAAACGCATCCACAAGCCCCGCGACCTGATCCTCTCCACCATGGTTTACTGCTACACCCTGCTGTTCATCTCCGGCCACCAGGTTATGCCAATCATCCTGGGCGGACGCACCTTCCGCCCAGCCTATGACAAAATGGGAGTACAGTCCCGCGTACTTTCCCGTACATTGGAGGACACCTGCACCATTGGCTCCTGCATGGTTCCTTGGGGGACTTCAGCAGCTTACATGGGCTCTGTGCTCGGCGTTGGGATTTCCTACATCCCGTATTCGTTCTTGAGCTACACAGTGCCGATTGTCGCGGTTATCTATGCTTTCACTGGCTGGAATATCTGGATGACGGACAAAGCTGGCGAGGAAAAATAAGCGGAGGTTTTTTATGAGAGGGTGTGAAATGCCCGTTTTGGGCCTGCGGTTCAAAAATCCCATTGCAGCCGCATCCACCGATATTGCCCGGTCTGTGGAACAGTTTGAAGCGTTTGCGAAAAGCGGCGTTGGGGCGATTATCACCAAATCAGTCACAGACGCCCCAGCCCTCCAGAACGACAACATCTCCCGCATCCACGTAACCGATTTGGAACAGAATCCGGTGCGGGGCAGTGTGCCGGAGCAGTATACGCTGTTTTCCAGGGGCGGCTCCATGGTAAGTATGGAGGCATTTGAGCCGAAAGCTGTGGAAATGCTGAAGATTGCGGAGAAATACCAGACCATCGCCATCGGCAGCATTGCCGCCGGGCGGACGGAAAACTGGGTTCGGTTTGCGAAACGCTTTGAAGAACTGGGGTTCCCGGCTCTGGAGCTGAACTTTGGCAATCCGCACGGCGAAGCGTCTGCGGATAAATTGGGCTTTTTAATTGGGCAGTCTCCGGAACTGTCAGCAGAGATTGTAAAGGCGGTTCAGGGTGCGGTAAAAATCCCGGTAATCGTTAAAATGACGCCCCAGCTCTCCGATATAACAGGGACGGCGAAGCATTTGGAAGCTTGCGGCGCAAAGGCGGTTACCGTCATGCACCGCTTCCAAGGGTTGATGGTCGATCCGGAAACGGATGCACCCGTGTTGGGCGGTTGGGCTGCCATCGGCGGGACCTGGATGAAGCCCCTTGCGTTGGCAAACATTGCGCGTATCTACCGCGGGACAAAACTGACAATTTTTGGCGGAAATGGGGCCAATACGGCACAAGACGTGTACGAATACATGTGCTGCGGCGCAAGCCTTGTGGAAATCGGCTCTGCATTTATGCTCCGCGGGCCGGAGTACGCCCGGCAGGTGGTGGATACGTTCGTTGCCCTCCTGGAGAAAAAAGGGGTGGAACGCTGCGGCGGGCTGGTAGGAAAGACAGCAAAGCAGATTGTTCCTTACAAAAATCTTTCTGCCCTGCCGAAGCGGAAAGCGGCATATGACCTGCAAACTTGCGCCGGATGTCCAGACAAGCCCTGTGTGGATACCTGTTATTTTCGTGCGCTCCGCGTTGAAAACGGCGCGCTGGTTCACGATGAAACGAAATGCAGCGGGTGCAGCCTCTGTCAAACCCGCTGCGGCAAAAATGCCATTACCATGCAAATTTTTGAGTGAGGAACGATTGTTATGCGAAAAATAGATCTTCATGTACACGCTGGGCCCTCGGTCATGCCCCGTGCGGTAGATGCGGCGGAAATGCTGCTGGAGGCGGAAAAAAGCGATTACAGGGCCATTGTGATCAAAGACCACTATTTCCCCACCATGATGTCTGCCGACCAGGTAGAAAAGCATGTTGGCAGCGGGAAATGCCGGGTGTTTGGCGGGATTGCGCTGAATAACTCTGTTGGAGGCATCCGTTTGAAAGCCGTGGATGCCGCCTGTGCCCTGGGTGCGAAGCTGGTTTGGATGCCGACGGTCTCCGCCTTGCGGCATAAGGAAATGCACTCCGGCAAGGGGCTGGCGTTCCCCAGCAGCCAAGGAATGCAGGTGGCAGAAGAGACGATTTATTATTTGGATGAAGCGGGAAACCTGAAGCCGGAAGTGTTGGCGGTGCTGGACTATCTGGCGAAACACCCCGACGTGATTCTGGGTACGGGCCACGGCAGCCGCAGCGAGATCGACGCCCTGATTCATGCAGCAGCTGAGCGGGGTATTCAGCGGATTCTGGTGAATCATCCCCACTACATGATCGGCGCATCTGTAGAAGATATGGCAGCGTGGAGCCGTCTGGGAGCATTTATTGAGCTGAATGCTACCGTATTTGTACCGGAGTCCCGGTTCTGCACCAACGATATCCGGGAGACGAAAGAAATTGTTGATGCTGTGGGGTTGGAAAAGATTGTTGTCGATTCCGACTATGGGCAGAACAAAAACGGCAGTCCGGTCGCTGGGTTGGATGCTTTCATTGATATGGTTCAAAAGACTTGCGGGTTAGATGAAGACCAGCTGGATTTGATCTGCTATCGGAATCCCGCATGGCTTTTGGGAATGGAAGTATAAGATAGAAGGATAAAGCAGACATTTGGAAAGGAGTATTCACATGACTTACAACTGTGCAAATTGGGAGGAACTTCCTTGGGTTGAGGTACGGCCCGGCGTTCGCCGGAAAGCGTTTACTGGAGAGGGTGCAACGTTTGCTATGAATGAACTTCAGCCTCACCACGAGCCGAAGCCTCATCAACATCCCTATGAGCAGATCGCCTATATTGCTTCCGGCGTTTGCGACTACCACATCGAAGACCAGGTGTTCCGACTGACTCCGGGCGGTATGCTGGTTATTCCTCCCAATCGAATGCACTATGCGGAAGTGATCGGCGATGAGGTGCTGATCAACTTTGATATTTTCACGCCGAAGCGGGAGGAATATGTGAAATGATTGCGGCTGAGCTGAAAGCAGACCTGCACGCGGGAAGACCCAAAATCGGTACCTTTGTGAAGCTGGCAAACCCCACTGTGGTTGAGGCGCTGGGACTGGCTGGACTGGACTTTACGGTCATTGATACGGAGCATGCGCCCTGCGACCAGATGCTTTTGCTGGAACTGGTGCGGGCGGCGGACAGCGTTTCCCTACCCACAATTGTACGTGTGGCGGACGGTTCCGAGGCACAGATTTTAAAAGCGCTGGACATCGGCGCTTCCGGTGTACAGATTCCCGGCTTATCCACTTTAGAAACCGTCCGGGATGCGGTTTCTTATACAAAGTATGCCCCCCAAGGGCAGCGTGGCCTTTCCTTCGCCCAGCGGTCGGCCGCGTATGGAAACTGCGACAAAAAGGAATACATGGAAACTTCAAATGCAGGTTTGATCAATGTAGTGCATATCGAAAATAGAGAGATGGCGGCACAGGCAGAAACTCTGTGTGAAATGGATGCCATTGATGTGCTGTTTATCGGTCCAATGGATATTAGCCAGTCCCTTGGACATCCTGGGGAACCAACACATCCAGACGTTGCGAAAGTGGTGGATGAAGTCATCCGGGTTTGCCTGGCGAAAGGGAAACCCTATGGCATTTTTGTTGGCACGCCACAGATGGCACAGAAATATGTGGATCGGGGCGCGGCCTACATCGCCTTAGCATCTGATATTGCATTCCTTACAGAGGGGTATAAAAACCTGAGAACGCAAATCCAACTGTAGCACAGGTTGACTGACAGATAAGCCGCAAGCGCTGCACAAAGTATGGCTGTAATTATTTAATTGATATTTTCCTTTTAATGGGAAAAGCAGATGCACCAGTTTGGTATAGGCTGGTGCATCTGCTTTGTTGACATTCTGAAGATGCAGAAACGTTTATATGGGTGTATAGCAGACCAAATCCACGAAACATATATGCCAAAACATTAGAATGAAAAAACCAAGGAAGAAACCGAGGCCAGGAGCGGTAATTGAAGAAGCAGTCGGTTATTCCAACTTTGCAATGCTTGCATCATTAAGAATGTTTATGGGTGGTTTGTTACAAAATTCCATTGGTGCGAACAAAAAATGGTAGTTTTCACAATCCAAAAATGTTTGGCCAAAGATCTTATGAGCATTGTACTTTGCTATGTTCTTGTGTCCATTGACACCCAAATAACGGCACATGCTCTTTTTACAAGAAATGGGATTGGAGCAGAGTGTGAGAAAGTAAAAATTCGGCCGGCCGACAATATCGCAGGGCTGTATCTCTGCACATGCAACAGGAATCCCAAGTTTTTTCTTATTCGAGAGCGTTTGGCAGATTTCTTCCTTCAATTTGTTGAATTGCGTTGTTTTCTCAAATCGATAAAAGTCTGCCAGATGTCCTACGACCCCACTACCTAAGCTTCCATGGTATTGATCAATCCTGAAAGCGCCTTTTTCAATCTGCTCTCGAAGCCACAAATCTTCCTCTTTAGGGAATTCACTTTTATATCCCTTAGAGCCTATTTTTAATTCAATTAAAGCTGCGTCGTGCAGACCGCTGCTGTTTGGACTTCGGGAAAGCGCGACAATATCAAAACGCCCATAGCATGGCTCGTTGCTGATCTGCCGTTGCTGCACATACTCCATATCAACACAATACCAGACGGAATTGGGATTTCGGTTGGTTGCCATCATGAAATTTTGCTGTGCGATTTTTTCGTCCCAACCCTTGCCGGACTGCTGATGGGTTTGAATATATGCAAGGATTTTATCAAATTGGTCAAGATATATATCCAAAGGAACGGTTTTATATCCTTCGGTATCTTCTCCTAAATATTTACAATGCGTTTCAATTTTTAAGGTCCCTTTGCTCAAAAAAGATAATTTACCCGCACTGACACCATGATAGTACAGATTAAAGTATCCATTTCGGATGCCAAAAAAGATATCGTCACGCCGCAAAATGTCCATCAGTTTTTGGCTGTTCTGAATGATAGCAATCTGTTTGTCGGATAAGCCGCGCTGCATGGAATCGGACATAAATCCATGGCTCCTTTCTGTTTGCCTAAAGTATAACAGGGAATATTTTTTTTTGGCAACCCAAAAGGCGGCGCTACGTCTGTCTGTCTTTCCTGTAAAAAGTATGTTATACTGACAGCAGAACATCTGGGCCGTACCTTGAAAGGAGAATCAAAATGAGCGATCAAAGGCCAGGCAACGCGTGTATTCAAATTGGAAGCATTTTTAAATCCAGTGTTCAAGGGGAATGCGGCAGTTCGTATGTCTATTATCAAGTCGTAGGGCTGCGAGGCAAAACGCTGGTGGAGCTGCGGAAACTTCAGACGGAGGAATATGTAGACGAACGGTGCAGGACTTCCCAGTGGACTTGGCATGTTTGGCGCCGCCCTTTGCCTGGACGATTTGCAACCGATGCCGAAGTGTTTACGGTTCGGGCATTGGAACCTGATGAAATCGACGGCTGCAACTATCTTCAGGGGCGCGGAGAGGACAGCTGGCTTTATTTGCGGGAAGTACAGGCAGATGATGAAAGTATCATAGCTGGCGATGACGGCGGTTACGCCCGTCTCGCTTTGCTGAAAGAGGGAAAACTGCCGTCATGGGCGGATGTTCCTTAACCAAAACCTCCCAACCGCCGATGGAGCAGCCCGGCGCTGGATGGGAGAACAGAGAACTGGCCATATGGTACAATATAATGAACAGAAAGCAGGTGACAATATGATTGGTGCGATTATCGGAGATATTGTCGGGTCCAGGTTTGAGTGGAACAATTTTTTCAAGGCGCGGGATGATGACGCCATGAAAGCCGCCTTTGCCGAGTACACCGCCAAGACCATACGCCGCAAGGCCCCGGAGAAGCCGTCTGTCCGG
>JAAWGR010000120.1 GCA_022795445.1 Oscillibacter sp.
AAAATCCCCCGCGGGGCGTCTTTTTCTCTTTTGGACCGTGAACGGCCCGTTTTCTCTTTTTCTTCGCGAAGAAAAAGAGAAAATGGGGGGTTCAAACCTACCAGCTATGGAATCGCTGCAATGAACGCTCCGCGCCGCGAGGCGCGCCCACCGCAGAGAAGTAAGCTTTACAAAAGGGAAAAGGCGGCGTATAATGTTGTTACGCAAGAACAAAAGAAAGCCAACTGGCTTAGGAGGGACTCTATGGGGAAAAAGAAGAGGCAGGGGTTAAGTGCGGAACAGAAACAGGCAGAGGCAGAGGCGGCCTGTGCGCTTGGAAAGCATGTCTCCAAACAAAAGGGCCGGATCCTGCTGGCCGCTACACTGGCTGCCTGCGCTTTGCCAATCCTGCTGGGCGTGCGCATCTGGGACGCAATCCCTGAAATCGTCCCCACCGGCCTGCTGGGCCCCGATGGCAAAGACGACTCTTTGCCGCGTGTTATCGTTGTTTTCGGTATGCCTGGACTGATGTGCCTGTTGAATCTGATTGCCCACTTCCAACTCCTGTTCAACCAAAAACACATGACCATGCCCTCCCGCCATGTGCGGCTCGTTGGGCGGATGGGTTTCCCGATCATCTCCGTCCTCTTTTGCAGCGGCCTGATGCTCCAAGCAGCAAACATGGGTTACCCTCTGACGTTCGTCACCCCCTGCATACTGGGCCTAGCTCTGCTCCTTCTGGGCGCGCATATGCTCGACTGCCCTGAGAATGCCCGCGTCTCCCTTCGCTTCGCCCTAGAATTGGGCGAAGCATGGAAACCCATGCACGACCTTGCCGGGAAGAGCTGGATTGTCGGCGGACTGCTCGTTATCGGCGGCGTGATGCTGGGCGCGGGAAGTATTGTAACCGTAATCGCTGCATTGGCGGTATTCATAATCCCTCTGCTGATTGCGCGCTTTCGATAACAACCAAAAAAGCCCTGGCCAAAAGGCCAGGGCTTTTTGTGCAGCGCGGGTTATTCGCCGGACTGCGGGGGAACGTCTTCCTTCGCCGCTTCCTCAAACTTTTCCACATGGAACTCCGATTCCCACACGGGAACCTCCGGGATATCCGGGGCTTTGGGTTCCGGCTCCTTGTGGAAAGCCTCTTCCGTTTTTGTCCAGGGGGACGGCGGCGGGGGAGGCGTCTGCGGCTTGGAAGAAGACGCGGTACGGGAGAAATCCAAATCTTCCTCCTTGGGCTTGGGGCCGCGGACAAACCACATGCCAATGGCGATGATCACAACGGTTATCATGATCCGGGGCATATCCCAGACCAGCAGACTATAGAGCCAGCCCAACCAAGGAAAAATGTCATGCAGGAATCCAAAGAAGCGGCGAGCAAAAATCTGGTACAAGTTGTACAGGCCAACCACCACCAGAATCCAGCCAATCAGGCTGTGCCGCTTCTCAAGAATTTTGGAAAACCGGGCGGAATCCAGGTCGGAGAGGCCAAACATATAGTCGTCCTCCTGGGTATAGCCATCCTTCCATTGGCGGCGGAGGTTGAAACTGTCGAAAAACGAAAACGCCCACATGGGTACCACCAGCACAGCCAACGCGCCGTTTTCCAGCAAAACAGTAAAGAAGACTGCAATGCTGAACAGCACCGTCTGGGAGATACCGCGTTTCATGTACCCCTGGTACATCTGGCCGCAGCCAGGGACACAGGCGAAGGTTAAATGCAGCAAACTGCGGAATAAGCCGGAAAACAGCCTCATGGATCAATTCCTCCTCGTGCAGTATGATTTCGGCCGAAGTTGTCGAAGAATTCCGAAAGACCAGCCATGGTCTGGTTGAGAGATTCGCTGATTTCCCCGGTCCAGCTGGAAAGCTGGCGGGAAATGCTGGGGCGGCCCTCCGGGAATACGGGATGGACAAACTCCACCCGTTCGCCGCCCCAAAGCACTGTAAGGGCCAAGGCCACGGCTGCCGCCGCGGTGGCGTACCGGCTGGTTACCAGCCGGAGGGTCCGTGTCCGGGTGCGGACCCAAAGGCTTCTTTGACAGGAATTCCGAGGAACCAGCAGGGGAGCGGTCTCCAGGATTTCCGTATAACGCTGGAGGCAGTAATCGCAAAACGCCAGATGCTCCGCAATTTCCAGCCGTTCCAGGTCGTCAAATCCCTCCTGGTTCTGTGCCAGCATCCGGAGGGCCTCTTCCGTCAAATGTCCGTCAGCGCGAAAGGCTTCCATGGTTCCCACTCCTTTCTAATGCTTCCCGCAGCAGCCGTTTACCGCGGGAGAGCTGTGTATAAACCGTCTTGACCGGCCGGCCAAGGGCCAGGGCGGCCTCCTCAACGGACCGTTCTTCCAGCAGGCAGAGGCGGCACACCTGCCGGTATGGCTCCTTCATTACATGAATGGCCGCAGTGATCTCCTCGGCCGCGCCCCGGCGCAGGGCAATTTCCTCCGCAGGAGGCGACAGGCCTGGTGGGATATCCTGGTCGCCCGGCAGAACGGTGCGGCGGTTCCAGGCGCTTTGCAGGTGGTCCTTGGCCTTATTGGCGGCGATCCGGGCCAGCCATTGCCGTTCAAAGCCCTGGGGAAGGGATTCCCGGTGGATGTAAGCAGCGAGGAAGGTTTCCTGTGTCAGGTCCTCTGCCGCCGCCATGTCCCGGACCAGCTGGAAACAGACCGTGTAGACCAGCTTCTCATATTGGAGCACCAATTCCGAGAAAGCTTCTTTTGTTATCTGGGCCACGCCGTACCACCACCCCCTTGCCTGTTTATAATACGACACAGCGGCAGGGTTTTCTTCAAGAAAGAAAAAATATTTTTAAAACCGTGCAAAACCATTGGAGGGAAGCGGTTTTTGCCATTTCCTACAAATTCGACCGTATTTTTCTACGGCCGCCGGGAAATAGGCCTTGAAATCCCTAGATGGGATTTGATATAATAAACTGTACTAGCAAAAACCGTAGAAAAAACGGGGAGAGTGACGCCCCGCAATTTATGCAGGAGGAATACGCTTATGTACGAGACTGTCCGTTATGAAAAGGAAGGCAACATCGGCATTGCCACCATCAACCGCCCTAAGGCGCTTAACGCCCTGAACGGCGCGGTGGTGTCCGATCTGGAAGCGCTGATCAGCGAGGTGGAGAAGGATACCGAGCTGGGCGCGTTTATCCTCACCGGAGAGGGCCGCTCCTTCGTGGCCGGCGCCGATATCGGCGAGCAGCAGCCCATGAACCTGGCCGAGGGCCGGAAATGGGGCCAGCGCGGCAGCGCCCTGTTTCGCCGGATCGAAAAGCTGGAAATCCCCACCATTGCGGCGGTGAACGGCTTCGCTCTGGGCGGCGGCTGCGAGATCGCCATGAGCTTTGATATCATCCTTGCCTCCGAAAAGGCGAAGTTCGGCCAGCCGGAAGTGGGCCTGGGCATTACGCCTGGCTTCTCCGGTACCCAGCGCCTGCCCCGCCGCGTCGGCATTGCCAAGGCAAAGGAGCTGATTTTCTCCGGCAAGATGATCACCGCCGCTGAGGCGAAGGAAATCGGCCTCGTTAACGCTGTGTACCCCGCCGAGGAGCTGATGAACGCTGCCAAGGAAATGGCCGCTTCCTTTGCTAAAAATGCCCCTATCGCTGTGAAATACTGCAAAGCCTGCATCGACCGTGGGATGCAGATTGACATCGACGACGGTATCGCCCTGGAGAACGAAATGTTTGCCATGTGCTTTGCCACCGAGGATCAGAAGGAAGGCATGAGCGCTTTCTTGGAGAAGCGTCCCGCTGTATTTAAAAACCAGTAATCCCCCAAGCGCCTCCGGCGCATAGCATTTTCAAAATCGAGGAGGAACAAAAAATGGCACTGAAAACCGCACAGGAGTACATCGAAAGCCTGCGGACACTGAAGACCCGCGTCTACATGTTCGGAGAGAAAATCGACAACTGGGTCGACCACCCCATGATCCGGCCCTCTATCAACTGCGTGGCCATGACTTACGCCCTGGCCCAGGACCCGCAGTATGCCGATTTGATGACCGTCAAGTCCAGCCTCACCGGCAACACCATCAACCGCTTCACCCACCTGCACCAGTCTACGGAAGACTTGATCAATAAGGTCAAGATGCAGCGCCTCCTGGGCCAGAAGACGGCTTCCTGCTTCCAGCGCTGCGTGGGTATGGACAGCTTTAACGCCGTCTTCTCCACGACCTTTGAGATCGACGAGGCCCACGGTACCCATTATCATGAGAACTTCAAAAAGTTCCTGACGTTCGTCCAGGACAACGACCTGACGGTCGACGGGGCTATGACCGACCCCAAAGGCGACCGCTCCAAGGCTCCCCACGACCAGAAAGATCCCGATATGTTCGTCCACGTCGTGGAACGGCGGGAAGACGGAATTGTCGTCTGCGGCGCAAAGTGCCATCAGACCGGCTCCATCAACTCCCATTGGCACATTTTCATGCCTACCATCTCCATGGGCGAGGCGGATAAGGATTGGGCCGTCAGCTTTGCCTGCCCGACGGACGCTGAGGGTATGTATATGATCTATGGCCGCCAGTCCTGCGACACCCGGAAGATGGAGGAGGGCGCTTCCATTGACGTTGGCAACGCCAAATTCGGCGGCCAGGAGGCCCTGGTGGTTCTTGACCACGTGTTCATCCCCAATGAGTACATTTTCCTGAATGGCGAGTATGAGTTCGCCGGCATGATGGTGGAGCGTTTCGCGGGCTATCACCGCCAGAGCTACGGCGGCTGCAAGGTTGGCGTGGGCGACGTGGTGATCGGCGCGACGGCCCTGGCGGCGGAGTACAACGGCGTGGAGAAAGCCAGCGCAGTGAAGGATAAACTCATCGAGATGCTGCACCTGAACGAGACCCTGTATTGCTGCGGCATCGCCTGCTCCAGCCAGGGCTTTCAGACCAAGGCGGGCAACTATCAGATCGACCTGCTGCTTGCCAACGTCTGCAAGCAGAACGTGACCCGCTTCCCCTACGAGATTGTGCGCTTGGCAGAAGATGTGGCTGGCGGCCTGATGGTCACCATGCCCTCTCAAAAAGACTTTACCAGCGACACGGTCGTCGGACGGAACGGCGAGACTATCAGTGATATCTGCAACAAGTTCTTCGCTGCCAAGGACGGCGTTTCCACGGAGGACCGCCAGCGTGTCATGCGCTTCCTGGAGAACATGTGCCTCGGCGCGGCGGCGGTTGGCTACCGTACGGAGTCTATGCACGGCGCGGGTTCTCCCCAGGCCCAGCGCATCATGATTGCCCGTCAGGGCGACATCCAGGGCAAGAAGCAGCTTGCCAAGGATATTGCGGGCATTCAGTAAATGATTAACCTTTTTGTTCCTCCTCATTCCGCCGCAGCCCTCCTGGACTGCGGCGGGACGGGTAAATAAAAAAACGGTATCTTTCCGTTTGGCTATGGACGTGATGGCGTCAGTATTTGTGTATCCGTAATTCGGAATGTAATTCCGTAATACGGAAACACTGTCTCTGCGCTGCTGATTTGTTACCCCCAAAATTTTATATAAGGAGAGATTGTCACATGGATTTCAACTTGAGCCGCGAGCATCTGCTGATTCGCAAAACGATGGCGGAATTCACCGAGAACGAAGTGAAGCCCATTGCTGCCGAGACCGACAAAAACAGCGAGTATCCCCGGGAGAACATTGAAAAGCTTTTTGACCTGGGCGTTATGGGTATGTGTGTGCCCAAAGTATACGGCGGCGCAGGCGCGGACCCTTTGGCGGCGGCCATCTGCGTCGAAGAACTGAGCAAGCAGTGCGCTTCCACCGGCGACATTGTTGCCACCCACAATGGCCTGTGCTGTGACCCGATCCTCACCCATGGCACCAAGGAACAGAAAGCCAAATATCTGCCGATGCTCACCACCGGGCACAAGGTTGGCGCGTTCGCCCTGACGGAGCCAAACGCCGGTTCCGATGCTTCCAAAGGTCAGACAGAGGCGCGTCTGGAGGGGGATCATTATGTTATGAATGGTTCCAAAATCTTTATCACCAACGGTTATGTTGCGGAGGTGTTTGTTGTCTTTGCCATGACCGACAAGACCAAAGGCACAAAGGGCATCTCTGCGTTTATCGTCGAGAGCAGTTTCCCCGGCTTCTCTGTGGGCAAGCATGAGGAAAAAATGGGCCTCCATGGCTCTCCCACTTCTGAGATCGTGTTTACAGACTGCATCGTGCCAAAGGAGAACCTGCTGGGCCGCGAAGGCAAAGGGTTCAGCATCGCCATGCAGACCCTGGACGGCGGCCGGATCGGCATTGCGGCCCAGGCGCTGGGCATCGCTGAGGGCGCGATGGGGGAAGCCATCAACTACACCAAAGGCCGCGTTCAGTTCGGCAAGCCTATCAGCAAATTCCAGAATACACAGTTTACTTTGGCGGATATGGAGATGGGCTGCGAGGCAGGCCGTCTGCTGACCTACCAGGCGGCTGTGATGAAGGGCGAGGGCAAGCGGTACACGAAAGAGGCCGCTATGGCGAAGCTGTTCTGCTCCGAGCACGCGATGAAGACCACCACAAAGGCGGTGCAAATGTTCGGCGGCTACGGCTATACGAAGGATTACCCGATGGAGCGGATGATGCGCGACGCGAAGATTACCGAGATTTACGAGGGAACTTCAGAAGTTCAGCGCATTGTCATCTCTGCCAATATGGGGCTGTAAGGAGGAAGA
>JAAWGR010000121.1 GCA_022795445.1 Oscillibacter sp.
CTGTTCTTCTCCCTTTTATTTCGCTCTCTTTCTCCCTCTTATCTTGGACCACCATGCGGCTTTCAGCCGCACATGGCTTTCAGCCGCAAGTGGCTTTCAGCGCACGGCTTTCAGCCGCAAGGGGCCTTCAGCGCACGACTTTCAGCCGTATAGATAAGAGAAAAATCAGAAATCACGGTTTTCAGCCATGTAAACCGGAGTGTTTTCTCCCGGCAAGTACAGCAAACAGGCCTTTGGGCGTGGCTAAAAGTCATGCGGTGAAAAAGAAGAAAAAAGACGGAAATCAGGCCGTTTCAGCGGTTACTGCGGCTTTCCCGGCCAAAAACATAAAAAGAAAAGGCCCGAAGCAACAAGTCGTTGCCTCGGACCTTTGTGGCTGGAAGCCATATGTGGCTGCACACAGCTTTCAGCTGCAAGCCATGTGCAGGCTAAAAGCCTATGCGGCTAAGCCATGTACGGCTGAACGCCGTATGCTGAAAGCCATGTGTGGTCATTTTATTTGGGACACTCTGTCCGTTTTGCGGGGGTGGGGGACAAGTGCTTAGCCCTTTACCAGGGAAGCGATTTCGTCGGCAAAGTTCTCTTGCTTCTTCTCGATACCCTCGCCCTTTTCAAAGCGGATGGCATCCTTAAAGGTGATGGAGCCGCCCAGCTTCTTCGCAGCATCGGCGATATACGCCTCCACGGAGCCGTCAAACACGTCGCTGCGGACGAAATCCTGCTGCAGCAGGCAGTTCTCAGCGTAAAACTTGTTCAGCTTGCCCATGACGATCTTCTCGCGGACCTGCTCGGGCTTATTGGCCATCTTGGGATCATTCTCCATCTGGGCCATCATAACCTTCTTTTCCTCATCAAGGATATCCTGGGTCACCTGGCTTTTATCCAAGAAGCGGGGATTCAGCGCAGCGATCTGCATGGCAATGTCCTTGCCGACTTCCTGTACCTGCTCAGGGGAGAGGCTGGTTTCCAGATTCACCAGCACGCCGATTTTGCCGCCGGCGTGGACATAAGGGACAGAGACGCCCTCGGAGAAGCGGGCAAAACGGCGGACTTTGATGTTCTCACCAATAACCAAGACCATTTCCTGCTGCTGCTGGGTGACGGTGAGATCCGTACCGTTGTATTTGCATTCCATCAGGGCGTCCAGGTCGGCGGGGGAGGCCTTGACGACCGTAGCGGCAACACCTTTTACAAAATCCACAAACTTCTCGTTTTTACCCACGAAGTCGGTCTCCGCATTGACCTCGACCACAACGCCGGTGCCGTCGATCACAGCGGCATACGCCATGCCCTCAGCGGCCACGCGGCCGGCCTTTTTCACGGAAGCGGCCATGCCCTTCTCGCGCAGCCACTCCACGGCCTTGTCCATATCGCCGTCGGTGGCGGACAGGGCTTTTTTGCAGTCCATCATCCCTACGCCGGTCATTTCGCGCAGGTTCTTAACATCCGTAGCGGTAAAAGCCATAATTGCTTTCCTCCAAATCTATATTATTCCGCGGCAGGCGTGGGAGCGGCGGCGTCCTCGGTCTGCTCGCCCTGCTTGCCTTCCAGCACGGCGTTGGCCATGATGGAAGAGATGAGTTTAATAGCACGGATAGCGTCGTCGTTGCCGGGGATGACATAATCGATCTCATCGGGGTCGCAGTTGGTGTCGGCGATGGCGACCACGGGGATGCCCAGCTTATGAGCCTCAGCGATGGCGTTGCGCTCTTTGCGGGTGTCGACGATGAACAGGGCGCCGGGGAGCTTCTTCATCTCGGTCACGCCGCCCAGGTACTTTTCCAGCTTGGCGATCTCGCCCAGGTGCTTCATAACTTCTTTCTTGGGCAGCATATCGAAAGTGCCGTCCTCCTGCATGGCCTTGAGCTGGTTGAGGCGGTCGACGCGGGTGCGCATGGTTTTGAAGTTGGTCATCATGCCGCCCAGCCAACGGGCGTTGACGTAATACTGGCCGCAGCGGCCGGCTTCTTCCCGGATGGCGTCCTGGGCCTGCTTCTTGGTGCCGACGAACAGCAGGGCCTGTCCGCTCTCGGAGAGCTGGCGGACAAAGTGATAGGCTTCTTCCAGCTTGCGGACGGTTTTTTGCAGGTCGACAATATAAATGCCGTTGCGTTCGGTGTAGATATAGGGGGCCATTTTAGGGTTCCAGCGGCGGGTCTGGTGTCCGAAGTGGACGCCCGCCTCCAGCAGGGCCTTCATGGATACGACGCTTGCATTTGCCATGGTAGATATTCCTCCAAATCGAATTTAGTTTGACCTCCGGCGGCTTCATCCCCGCCGCCAACCTGGGCGCCCTAGGGCCCCAAGCACAGACGGGCAGGTCGACGCGCCGTGCGGAATGCTGAAACAGTATACCACATAGTATTTCCCAATGCAAGGGCTTTTTGCAAGTCCCGCAGGGAAAATTTTGCGTCTGGGGTTGGGGGCGGGGTTGGAAAAAACGCAAAATGGGATTGAAAAAATGGGAGGGGTGTGGTATGATAAGGAAGTTAAAATATAGGCGGGGCGCGTCCCGCGGGAGAGATGGAGGAATGGAATATGAAACGCAGAATCCTGGCAGCGCTGCTGGTATCAGCCTTGGTATTTTCTCTGTTGCCAACGGCTGTATTGGCTGACACGATCACTTATGGAAAATTTGAATTTGACACAAACACAGGAACAATCACTAAATACTTGGGTACTGCTACAACTGTCACAATTCCTGACAAAATTGCGGATGTAACGGTAACTGCTCTTGGGGAAGGGCTCTTTAAAGATAATACACAATTAAAAACCGTAGTCCTGCCAGACACAATTACCAGTATTGCGCCGTCTGCTTTTTATAAATGTACGAATTTGACCAATATAAATATTCCCGATGGCGTAACGAGTATCGGAGATCATGCATTTTATGGATGCACTCATTTGAATAATGTAACCATTCCGACAACTGTTAAAGAAATTGGAAGCTCTGCTTTTCACGGTAATACTGCGTTAACCAGCATTACAATCCTTGGCACAATCAAAAATATTGAGGAACGTACATTTGAAGGCTGTTCTAAATTGTCAACAATTACCCTTCAAGAAGGCGTGGAAAAAATCGGAAAGCGGGCTTTTGCGGAGACCGGCGTCACACAAGTGACAATACCCAGTAGTGTTAAGGAGATTGGTGAAGGCGCATTCCAAATGTCTGCATTAACTTCCCTTTACATACCTGATGGTGTAGAGACCATTGGAAACGATGCATTTTCTATGTCAAACAACCTAACGCTAGTAATTCTTCCGGCTACCCTTACGTCTGTGGGACTAAATGCTTTTTTGTCCAATAGTTTAGACTCGGTTCATTTTGACGGAAGCGAATCAGAAATCAAACCGAATGTTCGGGCAGGTTTACAAAATATCGATATTCATTGTCAGCCCTCAATCAGCCGAAAAATTATTGGTGAGGCGAAATGTACAACGGAGGGATCTACAACTATAACAATCCAATGCCCCAAATGTCATAAGACTTTTGACCAAATAAAAGAAATTCTCCCAAAACTGCCGCATAACGAGGTAGATATGGCTGATCGGTCACCCACCTGCACCCAAGACGGCTCAAGAGGTGGGAAACAGTGCAAAGAATGTCAGACAATTACAGAGGCACCGGAAGTCATTCCCGCAACCGGACATACTTGGGTTGTCAATAAAGAGGAAATTACAAAAAAACCGACTTGTCAGGAAACAGGCGTTAAGAAGATCGAAAAAGAATGTTCGGTATGTCACACAACTGACAAAACGGAGGAAACAATCCCCCTCATTGCACACACGTATACCGGCGGCCTGCTTTCTGAAAAGGAGACAAAACCGGCGTCTTGCGAGGAAGCAGGCAGCGCGATTAAAATAAAGGTTTGTGATGTGTGTAAGGAACCGGAAGATGTGGATGAATCCAACTATTATCTGTACGAACAAGTAGAGATTCCTGCGCTGGGCCATATATATGCTGGTGGAAAAACAGAGCGTTTTGATAAAAAGAAACCCACATGTTCGGAAGCAGGCTATTATATTCTGGTGAAAATCTGTGATGTGTGCAATAAAAAAGATGACGATACGGATAGCCTTGAATATTACCATTACGAAATTCCAATGCTTCCGCACACACCTGATCTGGAGAATCCCCCAAAGGAAGATGAAATCCCGGAGGATATAAAGAAAGACATAAAAGAGCCTACCTGTACGGAAGGAGGTACTGTAGCCCGCCGCTGTTCAGTATGCGGTCAAATTTATCTGGAAGCCGGTTTGCCTGCTACTGGTCATGCTTGGTATGAAGATGTCATAAAGGAAGCAACTTGCACAGAAACCGGTTTGTCGATCATCCGCTGTGAAAATTGTGATGAAACCAAAGACGAAAAAGTGATCCCCGCCACAGGACACCATTCCGATTTTTCAGACATAGAACCGACCCGGGTTCAAGAAGCTACCTGTACAGATTCCGGCCTTGAAATATACGAGGGTTTGATCTGTGAGGAGTGCGGGAAAGAATATACCGCAGAAGTCGTCATTCCTCCCAAAGGCCATACGCCCAGCGAAGAGATGACCGAGGATAAATCGCAGTACGTGGCCCCCACCTGCACGGAACCCGGCAAGCAAGTTTTGACCGGCGTCTGCGCAGTATGCAAAGAGCATTTGGATGCCGTCGAGTTCCCCATCGCCGCGACAGGGCACACCTTCGGCGAGTGGAAGGACACTTCGGGCGGCGGCAAAGAGCGGACCTGTGAGACCTGCGGCTATACAGAACGACTCAATTCCAACGGCGAACTGATCGACCCGGACAATCCGCCGGATGAACCCGCCGAACCCCCTGTCGACCCCAACGCCACATACCGCGTCAATACCAGCACCATCTCTAACGGTTCCGTAATCCGCAGCGTTACCAGCGCCAAGGCCGGGGATACCGTTACCCTCACCGTTTACGCCAACGCGGGGTATGAGCTGAGCAACCTCTACGTCCGCGCTCCCGGCGGCAACAACATCAGCCTCACCCCCACCGATACCACCCACTATACCTTTACCATGCCCGCCTCCCGGGTGACGGTATATGCCTCCTTTGCCAACGCCTATCCAACCGTGCCTACCAACTCCGGCGGAACGTCCTCGTCGAGCAGCGGCTCCAACAGTTCCAGCAATTCCAGCTCTTCCGCGAACCGGGTTGTGCCCCAGGCGTCGGCTACCGGGACGATTTTCTATGATATCCAGTCTAACCACTGGGCTTCGGGTGAAATCAACTGGGCTTACCAGAACGGTTTCCTGAGCGGCGTGGGCGGCGGCCGGTTCAACCCCGACGGTACCTTTACCTACCAGCAAATGTGGATGGTCCTGGCGCGGCTGACGGGGAACCGTCCGGCGAACATGGCCGAAGCCAAACAGTGGGCTCTGCGGAACGGCTTTGCTGAGGGTGCGAACCCTAACATACCAGTCCCGCGCCAGCAGCTGGTGGTGGCCCTGTACCGCTGTGCTGCCCTGATGGGCCGCACGACGACCTCAAACGGCTCCCTGACGGGTTACGCTGACAGCAAGCTGGTAGCCAACTCGGCCCGCAACGCCATGACTTGGGCCATTGGAAACGGCATCATCAGCGGTACGTCTGACGGCCGCCTGAACCCCGCCGGTACGTCTACACGGGCGCAGTTTGCCGTCATCCTCTACCGTTATTACCGGCAGATTATGTAAGGCTGTCCCGAAAAAAGCATAAAAAACCGAGGGCTGAATGCCCTCGGTTTTTCATATGCTTTTTATGGGTGATTGCATGAAGAATCCAAACTGCGACCCGCTCGCGCTGACAACGGCCGTCAACACCTTGGCGGTAGCCATTGCGGCCCAGGCCAATGATGAGCAGCTGAACCTGATTGCGGCAGTGTTAAACCAGTTGGGCGATACGCTCGAAACCATCGCGGCGCAGCGGGAATTTTGCCGCTAGAAGAAGCAGCTTCCCCTTGCATTGCTTGCCGCTGCGTACGGTTTTTTATTCAGAAAGGAGCGACGTGGCAGTTTCTACGTTGCGGCGTTCTATCTGCTGGAGGCGTTCGACGGCAGCGGCTTGAGCAGCGGGGTTGTCCAATTGGGCAACAGCGCGGTCAACCATCGCGTTCAGGTTCTCCTCTGTAAGGGCGTCTAAACCGGTGAAAATCTCCTGCCCAATGTAACGCAGGAATGCAGAAACCTTTGGGTCGTAAACCACACCCGCCAAGGGAATTCCCTGCCCAGCGGCGAAAATCAGCGCATGGAGACGCATGGAGACCACAATTTTCATCCGGGAGAGCGCACCGATGATCGTCCCGGCGCGGCCTGCATCGTCTAAGAAATAATGAGGGATTCCATCCAGCTTTTTTGCAGCAAGGCGGCCCGCACCAGGGTCCAAATTGCGTTCGATGGAAACGAAAACCGGCGTCAGGCCATAGGTTTCATAAGCGTAACGCGCCGCCGCGCCGAACAAGGGCGCTTTTTCACGGAAGCCGTCCCAGAAGCGGAGAGCAAAACAGATATACTCCCCTTGGGGTGGAATGCCTGCGCTTAATAAAACACTGTCTGTCTCGTCGTCACGGGCACGGCGGAGCGTGAGGGCCGGGTCCGCTGTGAGAAGAATTTGCGGCTTGGTAACGCCCATAGAACGCAGTTCGTCCTGAG
>JAAWGR010000122.1 GCA_022795445.1 Oscillibacter sp.
TTTCACAGGAATCCTGACGGATTTCAAGGAAACATTGTGCCGCCCAGGCGGAAAAAGGCCCGCTGCTTGGGCATGTTGACATTTTTCAAACAAGGCCTAGGCCAGTTGTCCGCAGAAGACAGGGCGCTTTTGGAGGGCAAGTACATTCTGGGTGATTCCGACGAGATGCTGGCTCGTACGCTGCACTGTAAGCCAAGCAGTATCCGGATGAAATTGACCCGGGCCCGCCGGAGGGCACTCAAACTTCTGGAACAGGAAGGAGCTGACTTCACATGACGAGACGGGAGCAGCTACAAAAGCAGTATGAAGATGCCTTATTTGCCCTGCTTATGGATGAGGTTGCAGAGAGCGAGGGCATGAAGGCATTAGCGGAAAATGAACGGCTGAAGCAAGATACGGAGTCAGAGGTTCCAACAGAGGTTGTTCGACGCTGTCGCAAGACAATAGACCGGGAATTTGCCAAACAAAGTGTTCGGAGCGTTGGCCGTCTGTCATGGAAGGTCATCCACAAAGTTGCCATTGTGGCCCTTTTGGGGATTTTCCTCTTTTCGGCGGCATTTGCCGTATCTGAGGATTTTCGGGTAGGTACATTAAACTTGGTAATTGACTTGTGTGGAGAATATGCAGATTTTTCTTTCCAGGGGTCTTCCCCAGCTAAAATGGGGCAGGAAGCTACTAATACGGCTTTTGAGGTCGGATGGCTACCAGCAGGCTTCGAATTAAAAGAACAACATTCTGGGCAGTCGTCCGATTGGGTAGAATATGAAGGTCCAAATGGTGAGATCATCAATATTGATTTATCATTTTTGGGGACGAGTGGAGTCAGCGGAGTAGATACTGAGAATGCTGAGGTCAAAAATGTTGTAATAAATGGTCGAGAGGTAACACTTATTGTGAAAGACTATATTCAGGTCGTTATGCCTATCCCGGACCAATTACAAATACTTTACATTTTAGTCGTGGGAAACACTCTAAATGAAGCTGATGTAATACGGATTACTGAGAACATCACCATTCCATAAAAATAATGTACATGCTCTTATTCTATTAAGTCCTACAAAACTTATATACCGGAGGGGTCTATATGAAAAAAATTTCAGTTACCATATCTTTGCTATTGTTCACTACATTGCTGATGACTACTGCAAATGCACTAGCTGTGGACGGCGTTACAGATGATACAATACAGCCAAGATATACCGGTGTCAGCCGTCTTGATGCGTCATTGACAATCGACGCATCAGGTTATGCTTCCGCTTCTGGTCATGTTTATGTTCTTCCAGGATATACTGCCGACGTGTCCGTAAGCCTTTGCCGGGATTCTGGGGCAAATGTTGCAACCTGGTATGATTCTGGGAGTGGAAAGATTGATATCGAAAAAAGCCGTTATGTTACAGCAAACCATGACTATTATGTGGTAGTCTCTGTTGATGTGTATGACAGCAATGGGCGTCTGGCAGATTCAATTGAAAAAGAATCCGTGGTAGTGAGCTACTGATTTCTTTCCGTTCAGCACAGGTGAAGCCGAATTCTCTGCTGGTAAAAAGCATCGGGCAGTTTCTTTAAGAGACTGCCCGATGTTTTTTGACGAAATTTAAATATCTCCGTCTAAAATCGTTTCTCCATGGTGTCAACTTTATAGAATAAGTTCTTTTGGCCCCAAAGAAAACAAATGATATCGACGGGGAGACAATGACAGATATTCATGTTAAGACAAGGCTGCAAACAAGCGATTGCAAATCTCTGAGTATTCCTGTCACCTTCCTTTTGACCATTTTTAATATTTGTTTCGAAACGGCCTGCTTTGTGCATCCACACAAGGCAGGCCGCTTTTTGTTGCCTCTATATTTCAAGGGGCCTAAACGATGCCGCAGCCCTCCGCTTCTGAAATCAGGATTTTTCCCAATTTCAGAAGAAACGGTGGCAAAGTGCATGGGCTTCAACTATGCGAAAGAGAAAGCGAAATTTGATGCCAAGTGGAAAAAGCTTCGAGCTGAATACGAAGATGCAGGAATGTGCCAAGAGGATATCCAAGCGATGCGTGACTATGACTGGAACGTTTTCTGTTCAGATCGTGTTTATCGCAATCATACGCAGGCCCTTCCGGATGAGCTCTTGGCAGGAGAAGAACGCGATGGACTCAATATGTTATTCCGAAATTACGTAACTTTGTCCACCTCGTTCGGCATAGAGGATTTCGAGGAACGGTTTGCGTGGCTCGATACCATCAGGAGCAAGCGATTTCATTCAAAGTTGCTTGCACTTTCTCCAAAGGACTTAGAGTTGCTCACATTTATTGTCCTGGAAGGCCATGATCAGCACGAGCTTGCTCAAAAGTGGAGATGCACACAGTCCGCAATTTCTCAGCGTCTCAAAAAAATTAAACTTTTTTTGAAATGAGCTTATAAAAAAGCAGCTCTCGCTGCCTATACAGTGAGGGCGGTTTTTGGCGTTCTCATCCACCTTGAAAATTTCATATCCGGCGACTGAAATACAAACGCTGACGGACCGCTTTGAAGAGCGGCAAGCGGCAATGGAGGATGCGCGAAGACTCACCTGTGGCGGGAAACCGCCATCAAAGACGGCCAAGCAAGGTGACGAGCGGTACTTATCCGGCCAGAAAGCAGCCTGTGGCGGGCTGTTCCGCAATGATCCCGTCAGCCGACAATGATACTCCTGCCCAGCCACAGTCTCAAGCAATGGGGGCAGCTCGGAGAGATCCTCGGAGGGGTGAAATGCCCGTGATGTGCGCCAGCACAGTTTCAGCCGCCGCCCTAACGTCTGGGGAAGCAGTGCCGAATACAGGCGTGATTTCAAGTCAATGATAACAATCTTGATTTTGGAAGCCACGGGGATCGACTCTCCCAAACAAAGCCGGTCCCCGTGTTTCTGAAATCAAGTAGCGAGAGAGGGGAGTGTAGAATGAACATCAGAAAACCAGTCGATTACAGCACCATGTTCGAGGCGCTGGACAGTCTCGTGCAGTCAAATCTGCCGCAAATGGAGCTGTACCGGGAGATTGGCCGGACAGTCAGCGGCAGACCAGAGAAAGGCGCCGCTGTTGCAGCAGCGGAGTATCTGCAAAACGCATATCCTGACATTGCCGGATTTTCTCCTCGAAATTTACGCCGGATGCGGACCTTTTGCCGTACCTATGAGAATGCTCCGGAAATTATGGCGGAGGCCATGACTATCGGCTGGACGCAAAATGTGGTGATACTGGAAGCGGAGCTGACGCTCCAGGAGAAAGCCTGGTACATTCATGCTGTCCGGCAGTTTGGCTGATCCAAGGCGGAGCTGATGTGGAAGATCAAGGCCAGCGCGCATTTGGAGATAGCCCTCGACGCGGACTCCGAGATGTGTTATACTGAAGAAAAAAGTACAGCATCGGAGTGTATAAACCTTGAAAAGAATCATTTTTATCTGTCACGGCAATATATGTCGGAGCCCAATGGCCGAGTTCATCATGAAGGATCTGGTGAAGAAGGTCGGACTGGAATCGGAATTCCACATCGAATCTGCCGCCACCAGCACCGAGGAGCTTGGCAATCCGGTCTATCCCCCAGCCCGCCGGAAGCTGGCCGAGCACGGCATCGACTGCACCGGCAAAACAGCCCGCCAGCTTCGGAACCGGGATTACGACAAATTCGACTTCCTGATCGGGATGGACCAGGCAAATTTGCGGAATATGCACCGCATCTGCGGCGGCGATTTCTATGCCAAATTCCATTTGCTGATGGAGTTTACCGACCGGCCCGGCGATGTACGGGACCCCTGGTACACAAATGATTTTGAGACAGCTTGGCAGGATATCTCGGAGGGGTGTCAAGGCTTGCTGGAACGCCTCAAATCAGAGAAAGCCAAAAGTAACCAGCGGGCACGATGAAGAAACTACTGCCCATGCGCCGCAAGCCTGCCATTGGACCGGCAGTAGACTTTCCGAAAATCCTATGCTATAATACACACAGGAGATGGACAGATGGAGATCGAAACGACACTGGCAACAGAAATTCAGGCAGCGGGAGAGAAGGCAAAATACGACGCGGCCTGTAAACGGCTGTTGAGCGAAAAGAGTATCCTGGCCTGGATTATGAAAAGCTGTCTGGAGGAATACCGGGACTGTACCATAGTGGAAATCGCGGAAAAGTACATAGAGGGCCAGCCGTCTGTGGACAGTGTTCCGGTTTCTCCGGATGAGACGAATCCTGTCATTCTTGGAATGTGCACAGAGGACGCCTCAATCACAGAGGGAACGGTCACCTATGATATACGCTTTTCAGCCTACGCCCCGACAACCGGAGAACCGATCCGCCTGATCATCAACGTGGAGGCGCAGAACTACACGACAGGTTATCCGCTGCTGAAGCGCGCCATATACTACTGCAGCCGGATGATTTCCGCTCAATATGGAACGGAATTCACCCATTCCCATTACGAACGTATCCGGAAGGTCTACAGCATTTGGGTGTGCGCCTCACCGCCCCAGGATCACCAGAACACAATCACCCGCTATCGAATGACAGAGGAAAACCTTGTGGGCAGCGTTAAGGAAGAGCTCAAAAAATACGATCTCATAACGGTAGTCATGTTGTGTTTGGGTGACCCTGACGGATTGGAGCAGGACAGCATCCTTCGTCTGCTGTCTGTCTTGCTTTCCGATGAAACGAAAAAGGAAAAGAAGAAACAGATCCTGCGGGACGATTTCAGTATCCCGATGACAGAGACTTTGGAAAGGAGTTTGACAACCGTGTGTAATTTGAGCGAAGGCGTAGAAGCAAGGGGCATTGCCAAGGGTTTGGTTCAAGGCCGCGCGGAAGGCCGTGCGGAAGGCTATGTAGACTCTATCCGCAATCTGATGGCTAACACGAGCTGGTCTGCTGACCAGGCCATGACAGCGCTGGGCGTGCCTGCGGGAGACCGCCAGAAGTATCTGGAGCTTCTGGCGAAGCAGTAATCCGATTGTTAAGCGCAATTTTAAAGGTTATCACAAAAACAGCACCGATTGCCTGTGATGGGGCAACCGGTGCTGTTTTTGTGAAAGGCAGACATCTCAGCTGCCGGCATAGCAACAAAGGAGGATAGCATGCGTACCGCTTTGCAACAGAATAAAGGCTTTGACAGTCTTTCGGATTTCTTTACATTATCAGATTTTGCAGCCGTAACCGGCATCTCCAAGGCGACAGCTTACCGCATGGCGGATCAGGGCCGGATTCCCTGTATCCGTCTGGGGAAGCGAATCATTCTCTCCAAGAAGCACCTGAAGCAGTGGATTGACACGGAAATCGGATTCGGAATCCAATCAATAACGACGGAGGACATCGAAGATGGCGAGACGAGCAAAGGGTGAGGGAACCCTGTATCAGGCCAAAGATAAAAGCTGGATCTATCAATACAAGGTGGACGGTCAGAGGAAAACAAAACGCTTCCAGAAAAAAGCGGATGCCAAAGCTTACATCGAAGCATTGACCGCTGCGGCGCCCGTAGCGTCCGTGGAGCAGGTTGCCAACTTCATCTGCCAGCAAAGTGCTCCTGCAGTTGAGGTTATTACATTGGGCGAATGGATGGACCGCTGGCTGGAGAACTACGCCCGGCCTACGATTAAGCATTCCACCTATTGCAGCTATGAACTCTACGTCCGCGCCCATATCAAGCCACAGATTGGCGGTTTATACATGAACACCCTGCGGGCGGATGATTTGCAGGCATTTTTCAATGAGCGCGGCAAAAGCGGCAATCAGGCCAGGGAAGGCGGACTCGCGCCTAAAACCCTAACCAATTTACGAAATATGATGCACATGGCCTTCGGTCAGGCTGTAAAAAATCATCTTCTGCGGGAGAATTTGATTGAAGATGTCCGTCTTCCGAAAGCATCCAAAGCGGAAATGCGCGTGTTGAGCAGGGAGGAACAACAGCGGCTGATGACCGCTACCCGTCTGGCCCTGGAACCCGCTGCGTTTGGAATCATCTTCGATATGTTTACCGGCCTTCGCCTGGGGGAGTTGTGCGGACTTCGGTGGGCGAATGTGGACATGGAGAGCAGATCGTTTCTGATCTGTGAAACGCGAAACCGGCTGCCCAATCATGATGACTCCATTGTGGCATCCACTACAGTCAAGACGATGCCTACCACCAAAACGGACAATTCCCGCAGGCGGGTATTCATTATGGATGAGCTGTTTCATGATTTTGAGATGTACCGAAGCATCCAGATGTCGATCAAAGAACAGGATTACTGTTATAACCCGGAGGGCTACGTGTTCTGCCAGGAGAACGGCTCGCCCTACGAGCCCCGCACTTACCAGGATTTGTTCAAGCGCTGTACCCGGCAGGCGGGCATTCCGGACGCTAATTTTCATTCGTTGCGTCATACATTCGCTACCCGCTCTCTGGAGCAGGGAATGGATGTAGTAACTCTCTCCCGTCTCTTGGGACACGCCAA
>JAAWGR010000149.1 GCA_022795445.1 Oscillibacter sp.
AACGATGTTGTTTCCGTTGCCGCCTCCGTTGAGATAGGCGCGGATAATCTCGTGCAAAAGCCCTTACCCACTGAAAACGGCATCCAGGTATCGGTTGGGTTGGAAAACCTTGCCCAACTCTATCTGATTGGCTTTGCCATTATGATTGTGGCCGTCAGTGCGTCGTCTATCACAGTCATGCGGCTGAAACCCCGTGAAATCCTGTCAAAAATGAGCTGAAGGAGGGACTATCATGCCTACGCTGGAATTGAAACATGTTTCTTACGCCTATGAAAAGGGCAAGGCGGTTTTGCAGAATGTCAGTATAGGATTGGAAAATGGGAAAATGTATGCCATCCTTGGCCCATCCGGGTCTGGCAAAACCACACTGTTGTCCTTGCTGGGAGGGTTGGATATGCCGACACAGGGCAGTGTCCTGTTTGACGGCGAAGATATTGCTGTAAGGGGCCTGGAACACCACCGCAGGAATCATATCTCGCTGATTTTCCAGAGCTACAACCTGATCGACTACATGACGCCTGCTGAAAATGTACAGCTCATCGCCAGACGAGAGGCTGCTCCCATTTTGGAGCGTCTGGGACTGGGGCAAGACGAAATGCGGCGGAATGTTCTGAAACTGTCCGGCGGACAGCAGCAACGGGTAGCGATTGCACGGGCGCTGGCCTCCGATGCTCCGATCATTTTGGCAGACGAGCCGACGGGGAATCTGGATGCCGAAACCGCCGGTGAAATCACGGCAGTTTTGAAAGAGAGCGCCCATGCGTTCGGGAAATGTGTGGTGGTCGTAACACACGACCGCGAGGTGGCAAAGCAGGCGGATATGGTGCTGGAAATCAAACGTGGACATTTGAAAGAGAGGGAACTCTGATGAAGAAAATCATGGTCATCTTAGTGTGTATGTTGATCTGTTTCTCGCTGGTTGTCGGCTGTGCCGATCAAAAAGGCGGCCGCAATCAAGACGCAAATCTGGGAAACGACCTGGAAATTGATGTTTCTGACATTGAAGTCGATACTGAAACAAGACCGAATGCCGAGGACCATTCTGGCAATACAGCTTTACCTGACGGTTTTACATACAGTTTTCGAGATCCAGATAATGCAGATGGCATTGTAGTTACACCGCGAGAGTAACCAAAGATTTCATTCCAAGGGGAACTCCATATCCCATCATCAAAGAGTTATCTGCATGGAAAAGAGCCGATGAACTTGTGAGAAACGCACTGGGCATCGGCTCTTTTACCTTGTGTATTTATGGATACATCATAAATTCTACTTATTACATACTATTCGGGGAAAATTACATTACGAATTGCGGGAATTCTGCGAAAATGTCAAGGGTTAAATGCAGAAAAATCTAAAATCATTTTTTGTGCATTACTCACAAAAGCAATTCCACCCCCTCAACCCCTGCCCCCTGGGCAAGCTCTAGCAGCACCCGCCTGGCACACCTTCTCCCAAGGATGCTGCACGGGTACTCGTTTACCCACCGCTGTACTTCCAGTGTGTCAGCCTCCGTTATCCCGGTGAAGTCCGTCCCCTTCGGCACTCTCCGCCGAATCATGCGGTTCCCGTTCTCGTTGCGCCCCCGTTCATAGGCGCTGTACGGATGGCAATAGTATATGCGGGTCCGCTCCCCCTTTGCTCAAACGATTATGAATACAGGTTCTTAGAGCGGGACTGTATATCCAGGATAGAGAACAGCCTGCGGATGGTGCAGGACTTTGAACTGCGGGCAATCGCGGAGGCGCTGGGTGTGACCGCCGACTGGCTGCTGGAGGTCGAGGAAAAACACAGTTGCCGTAGGCTTTATGCCTACGGCAACTGTGTTTTTAGAATGATCGAACTATTGTTTTCGACATTTTCATGTGTTAATATCCCACAGAAAAAGGAGGGATAAACCCATGAATAAGAAGGGGAGTACGCATATAACCTGGAATTACAGGCTGACAATCGAGAAGATGCGGAAAGTCAAAGACACCAGGGCGAAAATTGCGGAGGCAATCGGCGTTTGCGAGCGGACCCTTTATTATGAACTGGAAAGGGGGAAATGCGTTCAGCAAACCACAGAATACGAGTTTGCGGAGAGGTACTGCGCAGATGTGGCAAAACGGAAATATCAGGAGCATTTGCGGGAGAAGGGACTGGACATCAAACTGGAGAATGACCACAAGTTTGCCAAGAAGGTTGAGGAGCTGATCGTAGACCACGGCTTTTCTCCAGCCGCCACGCTAAAGGCCATTGAAGTGGACGAGGAGGAATACAGCACGAACATATGCGAGAGCACGCTTTATAATTATATCTACCGGGGGGTGTGTTTCTGATTCTGTTCCCGAAGCACTTGCGGGAAAAGGGAAAGCAGCCAGAGCGCCCCGTGGGGAGAGCATCGAGCACCGGCCAGACGAGATTAACGACCGGGAAGCGTTTGGGCACTGGGAAATGGATTGTGTAGTGGGTACGGTAGGTTCCAAGCGGACGCTGCTTGTGCTGACAAGGACAGGAATCATTATGCCAATGCGAGACCACACCACGGCCAGCGTTATCAGGACACTTAATCGACTGGAGAGGAAATACGGAAAGAATTTCCGCGAGCTGTTCAAGAGTATCACGGTGGACAACGGCTCTGAGTTTGCCGACTGTACCGGGATGGAGAAGTCCTGCCGACGGAAGGGCAAGTGGACGAAGTTCTGCTATTGCCATCCATACAGCGTCTACGAGCGGGGCAGCAACAAGAACATGAACAGGATAATTCGATGTTTTTTCCCGAAAGGCACTAACTTTGATGAAGTGACCGACAAGGACATCCAGCGGGCGGAGGATTGGATTAACTCTTATCCCCGCTGGGTGCTGGGCTGGCGATCTGCCGAAGCCGCTATGAGGGAGTGTCTGGCACAAGCCGCCTAAATTGAACTTGAATTTCTTTCCAGTCGAGACGCTGTGTAGGCCCTCGACAGCTTTGTTATGGTCATTTTATGGTTAAACTATACAAATAACGGCACCCCGTTTTGTGCGGAGCGCCGTTTTATTCCTGTTTACTGCAATTTATTCTTGACATTCAGGCTGCCGATGCTTGGATTTTGGGAATTTTGAAAAAAGCCCTTGCATTTTCCAAAGGGATGTTGTATAATGCATTTTGGAATTCGGCGGTTGTAGAGAGCTGGAAGATCCAGGAATGGCATATGCAGGGTTAGTACATCGGTAGTACACCGGCTTCCCAAGCCGAGGAGGCGGGTTCGATTCCCGTACCCTGCTCCATGAGAATCCCCCTGAAACTTATTGTTTCAGGGGGATTTTGAGCGCATTCTTATGCTATTTTTTGGGGATGTTCTCTCTTGCAGGATGGAACATCGTTTGTTATGCTAGATATATCCGACATCGCATAGAGGTGACATTTATATGACGCTGCAGCAGCTTAAATATGTGATAACCGTTGCCGAGAAAACCTCTATTACAGAGGCGGCAAAAGACCTATATATCTCCCAACCCAACCTCTCCAGCGCAATCAAAGAGGTGGAAAAAGAGGCAAACCTCACAATCTTTAACCGCTGCCGTGCGGGAGTCGCCCTGACAACAGAGGGCATGGAATTTCTGGGATATGCCAGACAGGTCGTGCAGCAGATGGAACTTCTGGAATCCAGATATGTAGATAACCGTCCAGAGAAAATACGGTTTTGCGTCTCCACCCAGCACTATACTTTTGCAGCAAACGCCTTTGTAGAGCTGGTGCAACGGTTTGGACAGGAGCGGTATGAGTTCATCCTGAACGAAACACAGACCCATCAAATTATTGAGGATGTCAGGAACCGTTTCAGTGATTGCGGCATCCTTTACCTTAGCCAGAGCAACGAGAGCGTATTACGTAAAAGTTTTGATGCATGCGGCTTGGATTTCTATGAATTGTTTGCCGCGGCGCCTCACGTCTTTTTGCGGCGGGAACATCCCCTGGCAAGCCAGCGAAAAATTGCGCTGGAAGATTTGAAGCCATACCCACGCTTGAGTTTTGTGCAGGGCGCCTATGAATCCTCGAATTTTGCAGAGGAATTATTCAGCAACGAAGTCGTAGATAAAAGCATCAAGATCAGCGACCGTGCTGCCATTGTTAATTTTATGATTGGACTGGACGGCTACACAATTTCAAGCGGCATATTCCCAAAATATTTGCACGGTGATTCGATCGTTTCTATTCCATTGAAGGAAAAAGAGACGATGCGAATCGGGTATCTTCTGAACAAGGACCGTGCACTTTCCGAGTTGGGCAGAATCTATATAGAAGCCCTGATGCAATATCAGCAGGAACAGGCATAGGCCGAACCTATGCTTTGGCATAATAAATCTGTATTACCTATCCCATAGCCTTCCGTCGTATAATGACGAGCGGAAGGAGGCGTTCTTATGCCTGGCTATGTGATCGGTAATTTTTTTGTTTATTCAGTAATCAATGCGTTTACGCCTGGGCCGGGGAACATTCTCGCGCTGAATACAGTAACCAACTATGGGTGGAAAAAGGGAAATCCGCTGTTCCTGGGCATCTTCGCCGGTTACTACGTTGTTCAATTGATCTGCGCGGTGTTTGTTTACGGCGTCAGCGCCTTTCTGCCTGAGGCGCTGGGCGTAATGAAGTATGTTGGCGCGGCATACATCCTTTGGCTGGCCATACACATTGCGTTCAGCCGTCCGGACAGGAGCGGCGGAGAGAAATCAGCATCCTTTTGGAAGGGCTTCATGCTGCAATTCGTCAATGTGAAAATCTACCTCTTTGGCATTACGGCCCTAACTGGATATGTAACCAATTATAGTACAGCCTTAGGATTGCTGAGAATTGTGGAGCCGGACTTTCAGGGTGGTGTCCTGCACGGTCATTCCGTCTTTTATACAGGTTGTCTTTGACTTCCTGGGCACTGCCTACACCTCCCCCATAAAACGAACCGTCCGAAGTTTCATAGAACTCCGGATAGAAAAATTTTTTCGCTGTTTCTTCTTATTTTTTGTTAAGGACCGCCGATATGTATTATTGAAAGATGTTGAGACGTCTTCTATTTATTTGGACGGAGAAGTATATTTCTCCGTCCAATTTTTCTATTTTGTTGGGGAACTGGTGGCTAACATCAACATCTATAAGCTGGCCGAAGAAGAAACATAGTTCGTTACCCTACAACACATTTGCCGGAATTGGTTTGCAATTCTCTCTGCGTTTGCAATTCTCTCTGCGTACGTTCGTCAAATTCCGCTTGACTAAATTTCTCAACGCCGGTCAACGTTCCATTCCCGGAGGCATCCAGATGGGTAAAATCGCGGACTGTATAAATGTCAACGGTTCCGTCTGCGCTCCATGAACTGCGGATTGCACCGTGGAAATTTCCGCCGGTCAGGCTCTCGCCATTGGAGATCAGCACATCTTGGAAGAACCGCACTTTTTCGCCGTTGAAATACCACTGGTCAATGTTGACATCATAGGTAACACCAAATGCAGCATATTCGTCTGCTATAGCCTGTGCTTTATCTGCTGTCAGCGGTCCACCTTCGCCAGCGTAACACACCTCTCTTGGCGGGTTTTTTATGGCATTGATGTCCCGTTCAGCAAATTCCTTATCAGAAAATTCTTTCAATCCAACTACTTTGCCGCTGGGATCAAAGGAGCCGTCATCATGCTGAATGAGATTACTAAAATCCCGGACAGCATAAACATCAACTACTCCATTCTCGTTGAAAAAGTCGATGCCCGCCCACTCTTCAGCGCTCAACTCGTAATAATCTTCAAACCATCTGACCAACTTCCCGTTGTAATACAACACATCTTTATCCGAATCGTAGATCATGCCAAATTCTTCATAGCGCTTGAGCTGCTCCTTCAATACCGCTTCATCGTTGGCAGCATCTTCGATACCATTTTCTGCATAGGCCACTGTGTACATAGATTCCAACTCCGAGGGTAAAGCGGACGTTTCATCGCTCCCATGCGGAAGTAGCGATGCAGCAGCCGCACTACATCCGGCAAGGCAGGCCGCAAGAAGCAGGACGAGAAGTGCAAATGAGAGTTTCTTTGTTTTTTTCATTGGAAAACACCATCCTTTTTTAAGTATGCCCCTATCCTATCACCCTTTTTTGTGATACATTTGGGATTTGTTTGTGATTTATGTGTAGTTGAAAAGCAGCGGACCAAAATGCCCGCCGCTTTTCTATATCCTAATATCCTAGCATCGCTTGACAATGGTAAACACACCATTGAATAAGACGCTGGGGGTAAGAAATCAGATTTTCCACTCAAACGACACACGGTCAGCGGTGGCGTGGACCTGGGAGAGAATGATGTCGGCCACCTGCCGCCGGTCGT
>JAAWGR010000017.1 GCA_022795445.1 Oscillibacter sp.
GCCAAGAACGCCCCCGCAGGGGCGTCTTTTTCTCTTTTGGACCGTGAACGGCCCGTTTTCTCTTTTTCTTCGCGAAGAAAAAGAGAAAATGGGGGGTTCGACCCCCCAGCCATGGGAATGGCAGAAAAGAAGCGCCCGCTAGGCTCCGGCGAAGCGGAAGGCGATGCCGACGATGGCGGAGAGGGCGATAAAGGCGACGGGGTGGAGGTTTTTGACGGGTTTAACGTAATTGGTGAGGACCAGCAGGAGGGCGGCAAGGAGGATGCTGGGCAGATGAAAGATCTGCAAAAGACCGGCAGGAAGCACAAAGCGGTTCAAGACGCCGTTCTCCGGGCCGATCACCTGGATGGTGGTCAAGACCTCCAGTACCACGGCGACACAGGCGGCTCCGATCAAGCCCGTCGACGCCGGACGGAGCCCATAAAAAGCGCGGTTCACATATTTGTTATCCCGGAAACTCTTCAAAATCGCCGCCACAATCAAGATCACAAGAATCGACGGCGTAATTTCGCCCAGCGTCGCAATCACCGCGCCAGGAACACCCGCCACCGTAAACCCAACATAAGTGGCCATATTGATGCCAATCGGCCCTGGCGTCGACTCCGACACCGCCAGCATGTTCATCAAATCGCCATAGGTGTACCAGCCGGTGGAGGAGCCAATCTCCTGCAAAAAAGGCAGCGTCGCCATGCCGCCGCCGACGGCGAACAGGCCCGTCTTGAAAAACTCCCAAAACAGTTTCACATAAATCCCAATCATGACGGCTTCGCCTCCAAATTCTTCAGCACGATTCCCGCCGCCGCGGACGCCAGCACAAACCATACCGGTGAAACGTCCAGGAAAATGCCGCCGGCCAGCACCAGCAGGAAAATCGCCGCCGTCCGCTTATCCACAACAGACTTTTTCAGCAGCTTTGTAACCGCGTTGAAAATCAGAACGCACACGCAAACCTGGATGCCCGCAAATGCGTTCCGCACCCAGGCAAGCTCCGCAAAGTTCGAGATCAGCGCCGCTAGGAAGGAGATAATCACCAGCGAAGGGAACACCACGCCCAGCGTGGCAAAAATCCCGCCCAGGACGCCGCCGTACTTCTGCCCGATAAAAGTTGCCGTGTTCACGGCGATGATGCCCGGCGTACACTGGCCGATGGCGTAATAATCCGTCAGTTCCTCCTCGGTTGCCCAGCCCTTGGCGTCGACGACTTCCCGCTGTAAAATCGGCAGCATGGCCATGCCGCCGCCAAAAGTGATCACGCCCATTTTCGCGAACGTCCAAAACAGCACCCAGAGCTGCTGAAAACGGTTTTTTGGCTGGGAAGTATCCTTTTCCGCCATTTCCATTCCTCCTATAAATTGTGTAATCCCGCCCTTATTCCGTATACCCCCAAAGGCCCCGGACGGACACCTCGCCCGAACGGACCGTTTGGAGGCTGCCGTCCTGCCGCCGGACGACCAGGGCGAATTCCTCGTCAACCGCAACGGCCTCCGCGATCTCCCGTTCGCCGCCTCTGGCGGGCAGCAGCCGCACCGTCCTGCCCAGGTTCACGCAGGCCCGGCAATAAGCGGCGTGGTAGGCGGACAGGTTCCCCGCCCGCAAAGCGGCGTAGGCCGTATCCAATTCTTCCAGCAAGACCGCCGCCAGCAGGGGCCGGGAGACCGGCTTCCCCAATTCTTGCAGCAGGGAGGTGGCGATCTCCTGCACTTCCGGCGTAAAATCTTCCGGCTCCTGCAAAACGTTGACGCCGATGCCTAAAATCAAGGACTGTAAGCGGCCGGTTTCCGCTTCCAAAGACATTTCCGTCAAGATGCCGCAGAGTTTTTTGCCGTTCAGCACCGGGTCATTGGGCCATTTCAGCCCTGGGCGCACGCCGCAGACCCGTTCCACCGCACGGCAGACCGCTACGCCCGCCAAGGCGGTCACAGGGGGGAGGCGGTCCGGCGGCAGGCCGGGCCGCAGGAGGACTGAGAGGTAAATCCCCTTTCCCTTCGGGGACTGGAACGAACGCTGCATCCGGCCCCGTCCGGCGGTTTGGCAGTCGGCGATGACGGCGGCGCCGTCGGATGCTTGGGCATGGATGCGCTTGAGATAATCGTTGGTGGAATCGATTTCCGCGAAGCAGTGCAGTTCCCGGCCGACGGCGGCGGTCTGCCCCATACAGTTCCGGATTTCCGTCTCCGAGAGGGCGTCCGGCGCGGAGAGGAGGCGGTAGCCCCGGCCGGAATAGGCCTCGATCTGGTATCCTTCCCGCCGCAGGGCGTCCACGGCCTTCCAAACGGCGGCGCGGCTCAGGCCCAGGCGGCGGCTGATATCCTGTCCGGAGCAAAAACCTTCCTGTTCCCGCAAAAGCGCCAGTACGGTGTTCCGGCTCATATGTGGTCTCCTCCTTTTCTCCACGAATTCCGCGGCCAGTATAACACAATTTTTCGATCTTGTAAATCGGCGTTTTCCCGGCTGTGCCGGTTTGGGAGGGCGTTCTTATTTCCCGACGCAGAAGCGGGAGAAGATGCGGGAGACGATGGCCTCTTTTGCCGTCCGGCCCGTCAGCTCGCCCAGGGCGTCCAGGGCTTCTTCCGCGTCGGTCAGCACGGCGTCGGGGGTCATGCCGTTTTCCAAGGCCTCCAACGCCCGCTGTACGGCCTTGTGGGCGCGGGAGGCGGCTTCTTCCTGCCGCTGGTCGGTCAGGAGGCTGCCCGCCTCCTCCGGAGCGCCTGGGGGGAAGAGGGCCGCCAGCGCCTTTTCCAAGTCCTCCATGCCCTCTCCGGTTACGGCGGAGAGGGAGACATACGCAGCGGGGCCGTTCCAATTGCCATCGCCGATTACCCCGAGAGACCCGGCGGTTTTCCCTGAGAGATCCCGTTTGGAGGCTATGAAAATCCAAGGTTTTTGTGTTCCGGAAACTTCGCCAAGAAGCCGGCGCGTGTCCTCCCAATATTCTTGCGTGCGGTTCCCAAGGCCCGCGGCGTCGTCGGAGACCAGCAGAATCAAGTCTGCTCTCTCCATAGCGTTCCGGGAACGCTCCACGCCTAATTTCTCCACGGTGTCCGCCGTCTCCCGAAGCCCCGCCGTGTCGGCCAGCCGCAGCAGTACCCCGCCGCAGAGGGCGGATTCCTCCACCGTGTCCCGGGTGGTGCCGGGGATGTCCGTCACAATGGCGCGGTCAAACCCCACCAAGGCGTTGAGCAGGGAGGACTTGCCCGCGTTGGGCAGGCCCACGATGGCCGTCCGGACGCCCCGTTTGAGCACCTGTCCCCTCCGGCAGGTGTCCAGCAGGCGGGCCAGGCTGTCCTGAGCGGAGCGCAGGGCCTCCGCTACTTGCTGGGGCTGGATGTCCTCAATGTCTTCGTCCGGGTAGTCCACCACGGCGTAAAACCGGGAAGTGATGTCCAGCAGCGCGTCCTGCACCGGTTCCAGGACGCGGCGGAGGCCGCCGTCCAGCTGGGCGGCGGCGTTGCGGGCGGCGGCGGCGGTTTCGGCGTGGATGAGGTCGGCGACTGCCTCGGCCTGGGTAAGGTCCATGCGCCCGTTGAGGAAGGCACGTTTCGTGAACTCCCCCGGCCCCGCCTGCCGCGCCCCGGCGGAAAACAGGGCGTCCAGCAGCTCCCGCAGGACGGCGGGGGAACCGTGGCAGTGGAATTCGGCGGAGTCCTCGCCGGTGTAGCTGTGGGGCGCGGGGAAGCGGACGGCAAGCCCCTGATCCAGCACCCGGCCCTCCCGGTCCAGCATCTGGCCGAAACACAGCTTCCGCGGCTCCAATTCCCCGAAAGCGCGTCCCGCCGTGTGCCGGAACACCCGGGCACAAGCTGCGTCGCAGCCGTCGCCGGAGACCCGCACAATGCCGATGGCGGAGGGCGTGTTTCCCGCGGCAATCGCGGCGATCAAATCCATAAGGACAGGCTCCTTTCCATAACAGCATAATATGTTTATTATAGCCGTTCCGGCGCTTTTTTGCAAGGCAAACCGTTCCGGCTCTCTTTTCGCATCTATGTTGAGAAATGCCTGCAAATCCCTTGTCAAAACGACTGGATGGGCAGTTCTCCATCCTAGATAACTGCCCGGCAAGCTGGCGTTTTGTTGGTTCAACGACAAACGTGCGAACGCATTTCAAACCAGTTTATCAATTTGCCGCATTTAGGACATTTGTGTTCCGTTGTTTTTTCGCGGATCCACTGTGAAATTCCAACTGCTTTCATACGCAGAGAATCAGAAATCACATTGGTGTGATTACAAATCCCGTTGATCACAGGTTTTGTGCTGAATTCTTTTAGCTTGGCGCAAGGAAACTCCCGGCACTCGTAACAACGCGCAACCTTGTGGCGGACAGCACAATCCAAAAACCCGTGGTTCGCGCAGCCTTTACATCCCTCACGCACAAAATCAGAGAAACAGCCATGACATTCCTCGGGGAAAGATGGACATGCTCCGCAAAACAGACCGCATATCGATGCACATTTCCCATCAGGAATTCTCTGCATAAACGTATCCTCCAAATGAAAATCGATTGCTTTGAGTATATCACGGTTAACTTTCGGTTTCAATCTGCGGTTAGTGAAAGCGACGGCGCTTAATTCCATCAATACGAAAAGCAAAAGGAACCGTTCTGGCGAGTTTTGTGGCACTCGCCCATAACGCTGAAAAAAACGGACCGGATTTTGGATATAATTACAAAAAACTCCTGGACATCGGCGGGGCGGTGTGGTATAATGATTTTGTTAAGAAACGGGAGATTCGTCCCCTGTCAATAAAGAGGAGGCAAGCCTTATGGAACCTAAATTTTTTGACATCCCAGTTTGTGTGGGAGATGTGACGCTGCGCGTGGCACGGGGCCATTTCGCCACCCGCCACAGCCATACCAATTACTTCATCGACGTCACCCGCCAGCAGTCCAGCCTTCAGGGGGCGGAAGCCGTCGCCCAGCAGCTCGGCCAGCGCCTGCGGGCCAGTATGATGGTGGACACCATCCTGTGCATGGACGGTACCCGCGTCATCGGCACATGCCTGGCCCGGCAGCTGACCCAAGGAGGGTACGTCTCTGTCAACGCGGGGAAAGAGATCTACCTGCTGCGCGAGAACATGAGCGCTGACGGCAAGCTTATTTTCCGGGACAACGCCCGCTTTATGCTGGAAGGAAAGGCCGTGCTGCTCCTGCTGGCCTCCGTCACCACCGGCAGCACCGTGGAAAAAGGCATCCGCTGCGTTCAGTATTACGGCGGCAATGTGGCGGGCATCGCCTCCATCTACAGCCACCTCAAGGAAGTGAAGGGAATCCCCGTAGTGTCCCTGTTCAGTACTGACGACCTCCCCGAGTACGCCAGCTACACGCCTCAGGAGTGCCCCCTGTGCCGCCAGAACCAGGAGCTGGATGCCATAGTGGACAAATTCGGCTATTCCGCGCTCTAAACCGCATACATAGGCCAAGAAACAGCTCCCGGCGGAAACCGGGGGCTGTCTTTATGCGTTTCCCAAAAACAGCAGGGCAGCGTCAAACCTCCGGCGCGGTCGGCGCGTTTGCAGGCGGGGGAGGTGTTGACAATATCCGAAGATTGTGGTAAGATATTTCCAGTTAATTGAATCGATCCTTTCTCCGCCCATGGTAGATGGAACACGGAATCGGGTGTAAATCCCGGCGAGTCGGTCACTGTGATGCTTCCTGCTGGAAGATAAGTCAGATACGAGGGAGAAAGGAGTGCTTTCCACCGGAACTGGAAGCACGTTGCCAGGCTGCCGGCAGCGCTGCCGTGCCTTTTTGCGTGTTTTCTGCGGAAAATACGCTTTTTTGCTGCCTGCAAAACGGTGTTCCGGGCGGGAAACCAGCCCCTGGGCAAACCCCCTGCCCACCTGGAATGGACAGGCGGATTTGTAATACACACAAAGGAGAACTGACAGAAATGAGAGCAAGCAGCAAGAAGCGCCGTATCCTGGCGCTGGTACTGGCCCTGGTATTGGCCCTTGCGGCCACAGCCTGCGGCGGGCAGCAGCCGTCTGACCCCGCGCCGGAGCAGACGCCGGAGAACCAGACGGCTCCGGAGCAGACGTCCGCCGTCGACCCGGATGCGGAGATCGTGCTGGCGGGCTACCGCAACCTGGCCCCCGGCGAAAAGGACGGGTATTATTGCAGTAAAATCCTCTACGTCTGGGAGCCCCTGATTACCCAGGACGATACCGCCGCCCCCCAGCCCTGCCTGGCGGAGAGCTGGGAGATGAGCGAGGACGGCACCCAATGGACCTTTGCCCTGCGGCAGGGCGTGAAATTCCACGACGGCACGGACTTTAACGCCGACGCAGTGATTGCGAACTTCGACCGCATGGGGATGGAGGTAAAGAGCTCCTCCTTCTACCCGCTGGACATCAACACCCACTACCCCAATTTGGAGAAGTATGAAAAACTGGACGATTATACCATCCAACTGACGTTCTCCCAGCCCGCGCCGACCCAGCTGTACAACATGGTCAACTTTGGCAGCGCCATCTACAGCCCCGGCTGCTTCGATGAGAACGGCGATTTCAACGGCATCTGCGCCGGTACCGGCCCCTTCCGGATCACGGAGAACGTGCTGGACGAATACGTCCTGCTGGAACGCTTTGACGACTACTGGGGCGAGCCCGCCAAGGCCAAAACCATCCGCGTCAAGGTCATCCCCGACGAGGAGACCCGGTTCGCCGCCCTGAAGTCTGGGGAGATTCTGGGGGTGATCGACCTGAGAGCCATCCCCGCCGCCCTGGCAGTGGAGCTGGAGGGGAGCGACGGCTTTGCCGTCACTACCACCAAGTCGACCATGATCTACTTCCTGACGCTGAACGGCACCGAGTTCCCCTTCAACGACGTGCGTATGCGGCAGGCGGTCAGCCTGGCCTTGCAGCGCAAGGTAATCACAGACAGCCTGTACTACGGTTTCGGCACGCCGACGACCAATATCCTCAACTATTCCACGCCCTTCTATAAGGAGTTCCCGGTAGAGGAAGACCTTGCGAAGGCAAAGGAGCTGGCCCAGGAAGTTTTAGGCGATGAACGGGTTACGGTTACATACCTGTACCAAGGCGACGCCGCGGCCCAGAAGGCCGAATCGGAACTGATCGCCTCCTGGCTGGGCGAGATTGGCATTGACTGCGATTTGCAGCCCATGGAGTACGCCAACATGAAGGAACTGATGAAGGCGGCCGACTACGGCATTTCCCGTATGCAGCAAGGCCTTTCCAACTCGGAGCCCGCCACCATCTTCCGCCGCTTCATGCTCACCGACGGCGACCAGAACCAGAACTACAGCCTGGGCTACCAGAGCGACGAGGTGGACGCCCTGATGGAGCAGGCCGCCGCTGCGCTGGACATGGACGAGCGCACCGCGTGCTATGACCGAATCCAGGAGATTTCCACCCAGGAATTCCCGGTAATTCCCCTGTACAACGACCAGACCCTGATGGCGTACAGCACAAAGCTTACCGGCTACGAGGCCAAACTGTACGGCATCGAGCTGCCGCTGGTAGGCTGGGCCCAGTAACGCGCATGGGCCGCTATCTGCTGCAAAAGCTCCTTTCCCTGGTCCCGGTCCTGCTGGGGATCTCCCTGGCAGCCTTTGTCCTAGGTGCGGTCTCCCTGGGCAACCCGGCGGAGCTGGCCCTGTCCCAGGGGGGCTATACGCCCACCCGGGAGCAGGTCGCCGCGATGGAACGCCAATTAGGCCTGGATGCGTCCTACCCGGTGCAGTATCTGCGCTGGGTGGGGCGGGCCCTCAGGGGGGACCTGGGGGAGTCCTATTCCAGCCGCCGTCCGGTGGCTCAGGAGCTTGGGCGGCGGCTTCCGGTGACGCTGAAGCTGGCCGCCGGAGCCATGGCGCTGGCCTGCGGCGGAGGCCTGCTGCTGGGGTGCCTCTCGGCCCTGTTCCGGGGCAGATGGCCGGACCATCTCATCCGTGCGGTGGTCAACGTGCAGCTATCTGTTCCGGGATTCTGGCTGGCGCTGCTGCTGATTCTGCTGTTTGCGGAGACGCTGCAATGGCTGCCCACCAGCGGCAACGGCGGCATGCGCCATATGATCCTGCCGGCCGTGGTGCTCTCCACGGCGTCCATGGCCACGGCTGCCCGGCTGACCCGGTCGGCCCTGCTGGCGGAGCTGGGGAAGCAATATTGCACGGCAGCTGCAGCCCGGGGCATCCGCCGCTGGCGGCTGGTGGT
Source organism: Oscillibacter sp. (assembly GCA_022795445.1). GTDB lineage: Bacteria > Bacillota > Clostridia > Oscillospirales > Oscillospiraceae > Oscillibacter. The sequence goes on from JAAWGR010000017.1 coordinate 8,167, forward strand.
GCGCAACGCCCTGCCCAACGCCGCCGCGCCGGTACTGGCTCTGCTGGGCAATTCCCTGGGCGGGATGCTGGGCGGCTCGGTCATTGTGGAGTCGGTTTTCGCGCTGCCGGGCATTGGCAGCTATGCGCTGGAAGCCATTGGGAACCGGGATTATCCGGCTTTGCAGGGCTACGTGCTGCTGACGGGCGTGACCTATGTGGGGATTACCGTGCTGGTAGACCTTGCAAGCCTGCTGCTGGACCCCAAGGTGCGCCTGGAAGGGAGACGGCTGTGAAGGGCCGGTATTCTCTCCAGCTGGTACTGGCGCTGGTCCTGCTGGGTACGGTTCTGCTGTGCAGCGTGTTTGCGCCGTTATTGGCCCCTTACGACCCGATAACGCCGGACATGACGGTCTGCCTCCAAGGCCCGTCGGCGGCCCACTGGCTGGGGACGGACGCCCTGGGGCGGGATATGCTCAGCCGTGCGCTGTACGGCGGACGGGGCTGCATTTTGGTGGCGCTGGCGGCGACGGTGCTGTCCATGGCCTTTGGAATGCTGGTGGGCGTATTGGGGGGCTGGTTCGGCGGCTGGGCGGACTGGGTGCTGACGGTGTTTGCCAACATCTTCCAGGGCCTTCCCGGCACCTGCCTGATGATTGCCATTGCCGGCGTTCTGGGGCCCGGCGTGCCGAACCTGGTGTTCGCCTTGGTGCTCACGTCCTGGGCGGGGTTTTCCCGGGTGGTGCGGACGGAGACGCTGCGCATCCGGGAACAGTCCTATATCGAGGGCCTGCGGGTCCTGGGTGCGGGACCGGTGCGGCTGCTGGTGTGCCATGTGCTGCCGAACCTGCTGCCGAACGTTGTGGTGCTGTTCACCACCCGGGTGGGGCGGTGCGTGCTGTCCGTCGCCTCCCTCAGCTTCTTAGGGCTGGGCCTGCGGCCGCCGGCCCCGGATTGGAGCGTTATGATCAATGATGCGCGCCTCAACTACCGCAGCGCTCCCCATCTAATCCTGGTTCCCGGCATGTGCATCCTGCTGCTTCTGCTGGGCATCAATCTCCTGGGCGACGCTTTGCGGGACCGTCTGGACGTGCGGAACCAGGAGGCGAAGGAACTATGAGCGAAGGGCTGCGCGCCCAAGAGTTGTCTGTGACGTTTCGGCTTCCCGGGCAGGACATCCGGGCGGTAGACGGCGTGACCGCCCACTTCCCCGGCGGACAGATCACTGGCCTGATCGGTGAGAGCGGCTGCGGGAAATCGGTGCTGGGTCTGGCGGCCCTGGGCCTGCTGCCGCCTTATGCCAAGGTGGAGGGAGAGTTGTCCTTTGAAGGGATTCCGCTGAAAGGGAGCCGCCGGGATTTGGGCCGCCGGATCGGGCTGATTCCCCAAAACCCGTCGGAGTCCCTCAATCCCGCCCGCACGGTGGCCGCGCACCTCAAGGAGGCCCTGCTGCCCCTGGGGCTGTCCCGCGCCGGGAGCCGGGAGCGGGCGGCGGAACTGCTGTGCCGCTTTGGGTTCCAAGAGCCGGAGGCCGTACTCCGGGCCTACCCCCACCAGCTCAGCGGCGGGATGCAGCAGCGGGTGCTGTGCGCCATTGGAGCCGCCTGTTCTCCGGCATGGATACTGGCGGACGAGCCCACCAAAGGCCTGGACCGGGACCTCCGGGAGCAGGTACAGGAGACGCTGCTGTCTTTAAAGGAACAGGGTGTGGAGAGCATGCTTGTCATCACCCATGACATCCCCTTAGCGCAGGCGGTGTGCCAGGGCTTGGCGGTGATGTACGCGGGACAGATTTTGGAGATGGGGCCGTCCATCCTGAAGAACCCGCTGCATCCATACACTGCGGCGTTTCTGAACGCGCTGCCGCAAAACGGGTTCCGTCCCATTCCTGGGGCAGCTCCGCGGGCAGGGGAGCGGCTGCCGGGCTGTCCCTTTGCGCCCCGCTGTTCTGACGCTGGCCCGACGTGTAAAGACCGGCGGCCCAGCGCGTATGAGCCGGAGGAGGGGCACATTGTGAGGTGTTTCCGCTATGCATGAAAAGCAGATTGTATTGGAAGGCCGGGGGATTGTGAAGACGTACCGAGGCCGGTGGGGCACGCGGCCCGAAACGGTGCTGTCCGGCGTCAGCCTCCGGCTGTTCCAGGGGGAGACCCTGGGTTTGATGGGTCCTTCGGGCTGCGGGAAGAGTACCCTGGCGCGGATTTTTCTGCGGCTGATTCCCTTGGATGAGGGGGCGGTCTTTTTCCAGGGCCAGGAGATCACCCGTTTGCATGGGCGGGCGCTGCTGCCCTTCCGGCGGCAGGTGCAATTGATTTCCCAGCGGCCGGAAACCTGCTTTGACCCCCATTGGACGTTAGGCAAGAGCCTGCTGGAGCCGCTTGCCATCTTCGGTCTCCGTACAGACGGCGCGGCCCGGGCGGCGGAGCTGCTGGAACAGGTGAAGCTGAGCGGCGAACTGCTGTCCCGCTACCCGCACCAGGTCAGTGGCGGGGAGATCCAGCGGCTGGCGCTGGTGCGTGCGCTTCTGCTCCGGCCTAAAGTATTGGTGCTGGACGAGCCGACCTCCATGCTGGACATATCGGTACAGGCCCAGGTTTTACAGATTCTGCGGGAGATACGCGAAATCCACCAGCTGTCCTGCCTGTTCATTACCCACGACCATGAGGCGGCGCGTTACATGTGCGGACGGATTCAGAACCTGCCCGCCAGATCGGCGGATAGGGAGCAGCGCATCGTATCACGCCTGTAAAACCAGGTTTTTCACATACCGCCCATTTTCCTGAACGAAGCCCATTTTTTCCAGGTATCCCCTGTGGGCTTCCAAAGCGCTGGGGACCACCAGCGCCCGGCAGCCCTGTTCTGCCAGCTGGCGGTAGAGGTACTGGCCCACTGAGCAGTCCCGGTACTGGGGGACGCTGTAATCCAAAGATACCTCTAAAACGCCGTCTCCCAGGTTCCTGCCGGTGAGGATACCGGCGGGAGCCGCGCCGCAGCAGACCAGGAACACGGCGTCCGTTTGGGCGGGGGAGGGTTCCGGCAGGGCAAAATAGTGTTGGATGTCCTCCCGGTAAAATTGGAGGAAGTGCTGGACATAGGCCTCCTCCAGTGCGGCGGGCAGGAGGGTGAAAACCCGTTCCGTCCGGGCCATGCGGAGCAGGTAAAAGATGTTTACGCCCACCAGGCAGAAGTTCATGACGGCGGTGGGGTAGGAGGCAATGAAGAGCGCATAGACAGCGAAGATAAAGGAGCCGATCAGGTTAATGACCCGCAGTTTCACCACAGAGGTCATCAAGAGGGAGATCAGCACCAGGAGGGAGGCGGCGTAGCCGACCAATTCCAGGATGAGCTGTTTATCCATAAAGTGCGCTCCTTTCGCCGGATACAGGAAAGAGCGCCGTGAGGGGAAACCACGGCGCTCTCAGTGTCCACGGGAGGGGGGATTGGAAGATCCGGCCTGTTGATCATAGCGACAGTATAGCACTTTTCTGCCATCGCCGCAATGCTTTTCTCCAATTTCCGGTAAAAACCCTGTCCGGCGGTTTCATTTGGGATGTTTGGACCAATTCCGGGACACAGGTTTGCGCTCTTTGCGGAAGCAGGCGTCGCACAGCCATCCGCGGTGATACAGCGGCAGGGCCTTTCCGCAGTGGCCGCAGAAGCGGATGTTGTTCCGCAGCCGGTGGAGCAGGATTTCGTTGATGGCTTCCGCGACCCGTTCCCGACTGTCGTAGAGCTGTTCCTCATCCACTGGGCAGTCAAAGGCCTTGGCGAAGGAAAAATAAAGGTCCAGTTTCCGGTAAAACAGTTCCAGCTCCGGCAATGTTGGGTCTCCGTCGGAAAGGCCGGGCTGTTCGATGGGCAATCCCTTCTGCCAGCGGCGGAGGAAGGAGAAGAACAGTTCCCGCAGGGCGTCCTCCGTCTCGTCAAAAGGGATGTTGGCAGCCCGCAGCTCTTGTTCTTTGGAGAGGAAGAACCCCATTTCCCGCATTTTAGAGATGATGGCAATATACCGGGAGATATCCAGTTTTTGGTACGGTTCCACAGTAGGCATCCGGTTCCACTCGGACAAGACCTCCAGCAGGTCAAAATCCGCCTGGAGCACCAGGTCGGAGAACCCCACCACGGCGTAGGAGAGGGGCGGGATGACGGCTTCCAGTCCTGAGCGGATGGTGTCCAGGTTCTGGACGGCTCCCACATAGCCCTTGTTGTACATCCCGAACCGTCCGGCCCGTCCGGCGATCTGGCGGATCTCCTCTGGTTTCAGTTCCCGGCGTTCCGTGCCGTCGAACTTCTCGGTTTCCAGGAAAATGATCCGGCGGATGGGGAGGTTCAGGCCCATGCCGATGGCGTCGGTGGAAACGATATAGGACATCTCCCCTGCAAGGAAGCCTTCCATCTGTTTGCGGCGGGTGGAATAGGGCAGCGCGCCGTAGATGATCGCAGGTTCTTTCCCGTCCTGGCGCAGATCCTCAGCCACGCTGAGCACGCCCACCTTGGAGAAGGTGATGAGGGCGTCTCCGGGCTGGACGCGGTGGTAATCCATGGTATGGGCCATGCAGACCAATGGCGTTGTCCGCTGGTGGATTTCCACCTCATAGCTGTCGCCGCAGCTCTTGATCAGGCGCAGGAGCAGTTCCTCCGCCTCCGGCGCGGCGCACAGATGAACTTCTGGGGCCAGCACCCCCAGGATAGCCCGGGTCCAGGCATAACCCCGCTGGCGGTCGGCGATCATCTGGCATTCGTCAATAACGGCCAAGTCCCAGTGCCGCTTTAAATCCAGCTTCTCCGCCGTAGCGGCCATATGGGTGTCCTCGTCCCGAAGGTCCTCCTCCTCGCCGGTAGAGAGGCTGCACTCCACGCCGGCTTCCAGCAGGGTTTCCTGGGCTTCCAGGGCCAGGAGACGCAGAGGCGCGAGATAGACGCCGCTCCCCGCCTGGATCAGGCGCTGAAAGCCGGCGTAGGTTTTGCCGGTGTTCGTGCCGCCCAGGTGGAGGACGAAGTGGCGGCGCATGGCTCGGGCTTCGGGGTACTCGTCTTTAGGGTTCAGCGCGATCAGGAGGGAGAGGCTGGTGCGGATAGCCTGGGGGACATACCACACGGACCAGATGGCGCCCAGTCCCTCGCTCAGCAGCTGGATCGCAGGAAAGCCTTTTGCACGCAGGAAGGCTTCCAGCCCAACCTCCGGCTGGTGGCTGGTAAATTCGTCAATCGCCTGGGCGGACGCCCCAAGAAGCGCCTGCGGGTAGCGGGCAAGGGTCTCCGCCGCTAACGGGTGGTCCAGGTGGCAGTCCAGCCAAGGGCCTGCCCGGAGAAAATTTTTCAAAACCACCGGCAGGCGTTCCCCGCCGCTCCGCTGTTCCAGGGCAAAGAAGGCGTTCAGCCAGGCGGAGGCTTGGGAGGTGCGTGGACGCTGGCCCTTTGCCGCCGCGGGAAGACGGGCGAGGAGCGCGGCGTGGTAGTGCCCCGCAAGGAGCCAGGGGAGGGAGTCGCCCGGTTTTGCGGCGTCCCACGCCTGGGCCAGCGCGGCGCGAATATGCGTTGTTTCCGGAACGGCAGTTTTAGCAGTTTTTGCCTCTTCAAGCTCCTGGGCAAAACGGGGGAGGGCTTCCGCTGCGCACACATCTTTTTTGCTCCACATGGAGATGATGCGTCCGTTAAAGCGCGTATAACGCGGCTTGGGAAGGAGCTCATGGATCAGCTCAATGGTCCAGCCCCGCCGTTTCAGCATGGCAGTCGACCAGTATTTGCCCCGGCTCTGTTCAGACATGGCAGGTTCCTCCTTTTGTGCTGGGTGGCGGACGGTCCCCTATAGTATAGCCCAGAACGGAAAAAACTTCAATGCCAAGCTGGCCGGAGGATATTTTACCGTCCGGTCATTGCATGATTGCAGAAAGTTCGTAGACTTTCATGGGAAAATATGGTATTAGAAAACATGCGCCGGGAATTTCCTGGATAGTGATATAGAGCGCGAAAAAAGGACAAGGAAGGAGGCAGGCCTCAAGGAGCTTTTGCGTAAGATTTTTCCCGTTCCTGCCAGTATATAGCAAGGAGTCCGGCCAATGTGGCGCGGATTTCTTCCTCATCGCCGCAAATTGCTATGTGCATAAACACACCCCCTTTTCCCCTATTATACAGGATTTTGTTTTCTTTTGGAGGGCATGATGCAGAACGGCTTTGTTTTGCTGCGAACGATTGCATTCCCGCCAAAACAAAAAGCAGGGTGAACCGAAAGGCTCACTCTGCTTTCTGTTATCCAAGCGCATCCGGCACAATGCTCCAAAGAGGGGCTGCTATCTTCGCTGGAATCGCTGCCGCAGCGCGTCCAACGGCTTGCTTCCCCGCTTTAGGACATCTCTGTTACCGCAACGAATACATTGGAGATTTCATACCATGCGGCGAAATCCACGCTTCCGGTCTGGGGGAGGTGGAAGATTTTTTGGAATGTCTCCACCGCCTCCCGGGTTGCCGGGCCGTAGGTGCCGTCCACTGGGATTGTGGGGATTGCGGGAAAATTCTGCGCGATGCGGTTCAGCTGCATTTGGATAGTCCGCACAGCCTCGCCTTCGCTGCCGGCGGAGAGTACCTCCCCTCCATAGGACATCGGCACCCCTTCCACCTTTTCCGCGCCCTTCAGGTAGATATCCGAACCGTAGTATTTCCGCAGAATATTCATCACATCCCAGCCTTGCTCCGCCAGAGCTTGGGAACCCCATTGGCTCAATCCGCCGCACTGGGTGCGCCGTCCGTCGCAGTATTGAGTAAAGAGGGGCTGGGCGATTCCCTCCTTGGTGATGTAGGTGGTGAACAGGTCATCCACCACCACGCTGATTTCCTCAAAGATGGTCCGGTTATGTGCGTAGGACTGGTCAAAAGCGGTGGAGCCGGTGATGGTGAAGTCATAGCCCTTTCCCCGGTACCACTCCGTATAGACCCGGTTGAGGGTAAAGGAGAGGATCGCCAGAACGTTGGCCTTGATTGCTTCTGTCCTCCAGGTAGAATAGATTTCGCTGCACGCCACGTTTTTGATGTAGTCTTTGAACCGAACCCAATAGTTGGCTGCGGAGTTGTCGTCCGGCGGCCCGTCGTGGACCACGATAAACTCCGGGATAACCGGTTCCGGCAGCACCACGAGCCCCGACTGGTCCGGCAGAGGCTTCACCGCGTCCTCCGGTTCCCGGGTGGAGGGTTCCCCCCAGAGGGCATGGGGCGGGAGGAGCAGGTTGCGGACGTTGAAACCGCCGGAGGTGGCCCGCGGAAGCTCCATCCGCTGGATGGAACGGCCTGCCGGCAGCAGTTCCACGCCGCTGATGTGGAGCGTCTGCCAGCCCCCAGCGGAGACGGTGACGTTATAGACGGCGTAGGGCCGCTGGTTCGACTCTCCCTCCACGACGGACCACTCCATCGGCGGCGCAGGCAGCTCGATGAAGGGGGTCTGGCCGGAGGAATCGGTAACGGCCTCCTCTAACACCGTGCCATTTTGGGGGTCCGTGATGCGGACCCGTGCGCCGGGGATGGGGGACTCCCCCGCAGTCACAAATATTTGCAGATTGCCTTTGTCCAAGTAGTTTGGATTCATAACGGCAGTCCTCCTTTCCGTATACTATTCTATGCAGCCGGTTGACGGCGGCGACACTGCCTTCCCGGCCGCAGGGCCGGGAAGGACGGCCCGCAAGGGAGCCATCTCTATTTGGAAGCAGGAGGTTGTATGGAATACATCATCAAATATACAGGGGACATTCTCTCACTGGGCTATTCCACAGAGCTGCTGGATGCGCAGTTTGCCATCATGGAGCTGACGGACCAGGAGGCTGGACGGATTTTGGAACACCGGCAGGTGACCTGCTTTGAGGCGGCGCGGCGGCTCAGCGGCCTGCTCAGCCGGAGCCTGGAAGCGGTCTGCATCCCGCCCGTCCAGCGGGAGAACGGCTTGGGGCTGACGGGGAAGGGGGTTTTGATCGGCTTTGTAGACTCGGGACTGGACCTGACCCACCCGGAATTTCTGGGAGAGGATGGAACCAGCCGGGTGACGGCGCTCTGGGATATGACCGCAGAGGGGACGCCGCCGGAAGGTTTCCACCGCGGAGCGGCGTTTTCCGGTGCGGAGATTGCCGCGGGCCTGGTCCCCTCCACGGACCAGAACGGCCATGGCACCGCCGTCGCCGCCATTGCGGCCGGACGCAGCGGCGCGGCCCCGAACGCGTCCATTGCGGCGGTGAAGCTGGGGAGTTCCCAGACCACCGACGTGATGCGGGCGATCAAGTTTCTGCTGGACCAGGCGGAGGCGCGGGGGATGCCCTGCGTCATCAACCTCAGCTACGGGACCAACTGCGGCTCCCACTGGGGGCAGACCCTGTTTGAGAGCTACATTGACCAGTCCGCCCAGCGGGGACGGAGCGTCATCGTCTGCGCCGCTGGAAACGAGGGCAGCGGCGCCCACCACTTCCAAGGGCGGCTGGTGGAGAACGGCGTCGTGGATGCAGAGTTCAATGTCTCCACCCTGCGGAATCGGGTCTATCTCTCTCTTTGGAAAAGCTTTGCCGACGAGGCGGCCTTTGAGCTGGTGCTCCCAAACGGCCAGACAACCGGGCCGCTGACGGAGGGAATCCGGTTCCTCCGCTTTGGGGCGGTCCGGATCGCGGCTTACTACGGCGTACCCACCCACTACAGCGTTTCCCAGGAGGTGCTGATCTACATGGACGCCCCTGCTGGGGAGCTGAATGGATTATGGAAGCTGCGGTGCTATGGAAAAAAGGTATCGGACGGCCGGTTCAATGTGTGGCTGCCCACCATGGAGGAAGTGACGGACCGTACCGCCTTCCTCCAGCCGGAGCCGGATCTCACCATCACGCTTCCGGCTACGGCCCTGTTTCCCATCTCTGTAGGCGGATTTCGGCCGGAGACAGAGACCATCAGCCCCTTTTCCGGCCGGGGGGTCCAGGACTGTGCCGGCCGGTCTCTGCTGGACATCACGGCCCCAGCCGAGGGGGTCCGTTCCGCCAAGGTCGGCGGCGGTTACGACGTGTTCGCCGGCACCAGCATGGCGGCGCCCTTTGTCTCTGGGGCGGCGGCGCTGATGATGGAGTGGGGCATCGTCCAGGGAAACGATCTGTTCCTTTACAACCAGCGGGTAAAAGCATTCCTATGCAAAGGCGCGGTTCGCAGCCCTTACATGGCCTATCCAAATCCGCAATGGGGGTATGGGCGGCTGAACCTGTGCGGGACCATGGAGGAACTGGTCAACCATTTGGAAAGGGGGCTTTGAGATGCGCCTAACACCGGAAGCAGAGGCGTTCATTCATGCGCCGGATACTGTGGATTTTGTCACCCGGGCTACTAGCGCCTTTTTTGATTACGCGCATAATTCTGACGAGATCGTGGTAGGGCAGATGCTGATGGGGCGGTATGTCTTAGGCTATGTGAAGGCGGAGAATTTTCACCGGCTGGAAGATGCGTTAGGGGCCATTTTTGTCAGTTCCGTTCCCGTAGTTCTGGGCCTGCTGGACCGGCCTGCCCTGGAGGCGGCGGGAGTTTCCCAGGTCCATAACCAGCCCTATCTGAACCTCAAGGGCCGGGGGGTGCTTCTGGGCTTTGTGGATACCGGGATCGATTACACCCAGGATGTATTCCGCTACGAGGATGGCAGCAGCAAAATACAGTACATCTACGACCAGACCGCCGAGGGGGACCCGCCCTCCGGCTTTCTCCTGGGCCGGGAGTACAGCAAGGCGGATATCGACGCTGCCTTAGCGTCGGAGGACCCCTATGCCCTGGTGCCGGAACGGGATGAATCGGGACACGGTACCTTTCTGGCTTCGGTAGCTGCCGGGAAGCAGACGGATGAGTTCTCCGGCGCGGCCCCAGACGCAGAGATCATCGCCGTGAAGCTGAAAAAAGCCCGGCCCTTCTACCGGGAAAAATACTGCGTCCCGGCGGACCAGGAGAACGCCTATGAGTCCAGCGCCGTCATGCTTGGAATCGAGTATATCCTCCGCAAGGCACAGGAGATGGACCGCCCGGTGGCCATCTGCATCGGCCTTGGCACCAATTCCAGCGGCCATGACGGGTACAGCGTTTTTGAGGAGTATCTGGGCGGCGTGTCCATCCAGAAGGGCGTGTGCCTTTGCGCCGCGGCGGGGAATGAGGCGGAGGCCCGGCATCATACTGGCGGGGTTTTGCAGCCGGGAGGGCCTCCAGGGCAGGTAGACCTGAAGGTGGGCGAGAACGCGGGGAACGTCTACCTGGCGGTGTGGAACACGGTAGCGGACCGCATTTCCCTCTCGGTACGGTCTCCCTCTGGGGAACTGGTGGGCCGGGTGCCTGCCCGGCCGGGGACGGACCCTGCCGCCGATGTAAAGTTGGTATTAGAGGCGGCCCGGGTACAGATTGAGTATCACTTCCCGGTAGAGGGCAGCGGGGGACAGTTGTCGGTGATCCGGATTCTGGGGGCTACGCCGGGGGTGTGGACCATCCAGCTCCATGGGGATATTGTGCTGAACGGGCAGTACCAGGTGTGGCTCCCCATGACCGGCTTTGTTGCGCCGTCGGTGGAATTTTTGGCCGCCACGCCGGATTATACCATCACCAACCCGGGCACGGCCGTAGGGCCGATCTGCTGCGGGGCCTATGACAGCGCGGGGAAGAGCCTGTATGCGAAATCCTCCCGTGGCCCCGCTTGGGATGGCCGGATTCTGCCGGACCTGGTAGCTCCCGGCGTAGGGGTACGGGGGATCTATCCTTACGGACCCGGCCTCATGAGCGGCACCAGCGCGGCGGCGGCGGTACTGGCGGGGATCTGTGCGTTATTGCTTCAGTGGGGAATCCGGGAGGGCAATGACCCGGCGATGGGGACCTATCAAATCCGGGCCTATCTCATCCGGGGCTGTCTCCGGCGGGACGACATGGTATACCCCAACAACCAGTGGGGATATGGAGCTGTCCAGCTGATGCAGAGCTTTCACCTGATGCGGGAGCTGTGAACGGCTATGCGTCTTCCGTCCCCTTCGGCTCCAGGCTCTGGAAAAAGGCCCGGTTATGCAGGACCGCGGCTGCGTCCGGCTTAAAGGCCGCGGCCAATTCGTTCATCCGCGCTCCGCGTTCCAGGTCGCCCAGGCGGCTGTAGCATACGCACAGCTGGATACAGGGCAGATAGCCATAGCAGTCGGGGGAGACGAAGCCGCCACGGCTGTCCTTTCGGGAGCAGGTCAAGGCCAAGGAGTACCAGTAGATGGCCAGAGGCAGGTTTTCCCGCTGGAAAAACCAGCGTCCCAGCTCGCAGCATACCTCCGCCCTGGGACGGTCAAAGGCAAAGCTGCGGAAAAGCGCCTGTAGCGCCTTTTCCGGCTGGTTCATACGCTCATAGCAGTAAGCACAGTGGCAGCAGGCGTCAATGTTATTTTCCACCCAGCCCCGTCCCTCGCTGAGGAACCGCTCAAAGGTCTGGACAGCTTCCTCATAGCGCTGGTGGTAATACAGTTCCCGGCCGTAGTAAAACTGCTGCCGGGGTTCCAGTTCTGCGCCCTGTTCGAGCTGTTTTTCATAAATTCGCAGGTTCCTCTCCGGGTCGGAAGGGCGCAGTTTCCGGTGGGTAATGGCAAAATCACTGTAAAGGACTTGGCCGACCGGCGTGATGGCCTCATGCACTGCGCCTTCCCACCGCATACCTGCGTGGTTTTTGATGAGCCTTTCCCGGAAATAGGAAAAGGTTACATTCCCATACGCGTCAAATCCTGTGTTGTATTTTGCCATGACCACATTGACCGCAGGGTCCAGCGTTTCCTTCAACGTCTGAAACGCAGCCTGGTCCGCCTCCAGAATCACGTCGTCCGCATCCAGCCACATACAATAATCCATTTCTGCCAGAGAAAAGGCGTAATTTCGGGCCGCGGCGAAGTCCTCAATCCAATCAAAATGGTAGACGCGGCTGGTAAAGCGTTCTGCGATCTCCCGCGTCCGGTCGGCAGAACCCGTGTCGACAATCACGATCTCATCGACCAGGCTGGCCGCGGTTTCCAAGCAGCGGGCCAGTACGTCTTCCTCATTCCGCACGATCATGCACAGGCTGACTGTAACCATGAAGCATCCTCCTTTATAAGCCAAAACTGCGGGGGCGGCGTTCAGAAAAGGACGCCGCCCCCAAATTGAGCCGAAGAATTTTCCGGTCAGCTCAGCCGGGTAATCGTCAAGGATGCGCCCGCGCCGCTGCTGATCAGCACCGCGATGCCAGCCAGCACGAGGGGATAGAGCTGGAGGGAGACGGTAGAATTAGCAGGCAGATCGACCACAATTTTATTTTCAAAGTTAGAGACAGCCGCCACCGGCGCGATGGTGGACGCTGTGTTGTTCGTCCCGTTGATGACCAGGCGGCTGCCCATCAGCAGGGCCGCCGTGGTATTCACGTGGTAGGAGATGCGGTAACGTCCAGCGGTGGCCACGGTAAACACGGTATTGCCCGCGTTAGCCGCGATATCCGCAGAGAACACCTGGGCGTTGGGCAGCGGGATTGGGATACCGCCAAGAGCCACGGTCAAGCTGGTGCCTGCGGTGTTGGCGGCAAATCCAGCCGTTGCCGTGGGGTTTGGGCCGTTTGGCCCGGTAGGCCCAGTCGTGCCGGTCGGTCCGGTAGGGCCGGTGGGACCCGTGTCGCCAACCGCGCCGGCAGGACCCGTATCGCCAGCCGCGCCGGTGGCACCGATGGGCCCTGTGGGACCGGCAAGCCCGGTTGCGCCGGTTGCGCCCGCTGTGCCCGCTGCGCCCGTTGGACCGGCAGGGCCGGTGACGCCATCTGCGCCAGCCGCGCCGGCGGCTCCGGCGGGACCCGCTGCACCGTCCGCGCCGGCAGGTCCAGTGGGGCCAGCCGCGCCGTCAGGCCCGGCTGCACCATCTGCGCCCGTGGGGCCGGTAGGCCCGGTAGGGCCAGCCGGTCCTGCCGCACCGGTAGCGGGGCCGTCCGCGCCCGCAGGGCCAGCCGCGCCCGTAGGGCCGGTAAAGACCGGCGCATCCAGCGCCGCGCTTAGCTTTGCGCCCAACAGCAGCTGCTGCTGGGTGATTTCGTCCAGCGTTTTCCGTACACTGTTGTTTACCTCCAAAACGTCGCTGATATCTGCGCCTCCGCTGAGGCCGGGCAGTGTGCCAAGGACGAATTGCAGTTTCTCGCCCTCCGCGTTCAGAATATGGCTCAGGCCCAGTTCTTCGGCGGCGATGGAGGAAATGACTTCATTGACGCTGCCGTCTCGGGTCAGAGGGGGATCTATCTGGGGATAATTGGGCATCGACATACCAATACACCTCCTCAGCTCAGCCGGGTGATCATCAGGGAAGCGCCCGCGGAGCCCGGAAGCAGTGTCGCGGCGGACACGATCCCGAACATACGCAGGGATACGGTAGACCCGGCGGGCAGGTCCAGCAGGATCTCATTGGAGAAATGGCTGAGGGAAACCAGGGGCGCAATTGTAGAGGCTGTATTTGCCGAGCCGTTGATCACTAAGGCAGTTCCGCTGGCCAAGGCGGCCGTGGTGTTTACCTCATAAGACAAGAGATAGCGTCCGGCGGTATTGACGGTGAATACGGTGTTTGTGGCATTCACTGTGATATCGGCAGGGAGGATTTGGCTGTTGGGCAGTGGGACCAAAACGCCTCCCAGCACCACAGCCAGCACAGTGCCACTGGTGTTGGCCGCAAAACTGGAAGTGGCAGTGACATTGACGCCGGTGGGGCCAGTGGGGCCAGTAGGGCCGGTCGCGCCCGTGGGGCCAACAGGGCCGGTTGCACTGGTGGGGCCGGTTGCGCCAATGGGACCCGCTGCGCCGTCCGCACCGGTAGGACCCGTGGGGCCGGCAGGCCCAGTTGCGCCCGTGGGGCCGGCAGGGCCGGTTGCGCCGGTGGGACCGACTGCGCCATCCGCGCCGGCAGGGCCGGTGGGGCCAGTGGGACCAGCCGCGCCGTCAAGACCAGCAGCGCCGGTGGGACCGGCAGGACCCGTTGCACCGGTAGTACCTGTCGCACCGGCTGCGCCGGCAGGACCGGTTGCGCCCGTAGGGCCGGTGGGCCCGGTGGGGCCGCCTGCGGGACCCGTCGCGCCGGTAGGGCCGGTGGGACCGGTAGGGCCTTGCATCTGGGACGCCTCAAGCGCGCCCTGCATCTTTGCCCGCAGAAAAAGCTGGTTTTGAACCGTAGCTTCCAGCAGATCGCGTACGCTCTCGTTTGCTGCCAGCACGTCGCTGACCGTCGCAGGAGGTCCGCTGAGGCCGGGCAGGGTTCCCAGGATATATTGCAGTTTCTCGCCCTCTGCGTTTAAAATATGGCTAAGACCCAGTTCCTCCATAGCAATGGAGGATAAGATCTGATTAACGGCATCTTCCCGGCCAATCGGGGGATCAACAACGGGAAAGCTGGGCATAGACATGGACAAAACTCCTTTCCAGCGGCGCCCGGCCGGACGGATGTGATCCGCATGGCTGGGCCTTCCAGCCCGGCAGGCGCCTGACCTATCGTATGCGCCTGTGTTCCGGCAGGTTCTTCCTTCCGGCATTCCCAAGCTGGGGACAGGTGCATAGAATAAACCGGCGGTGCAGGCAGCTGCACTGTACATCCGCCGTTTTCCGTTTCTGAAAGGAAGATTCTGGAGCGGTGATTGGAGTTTCGGAATATGTCGATGCCTTCTTTTCCTCCCTGCGGAGCAGGTATGACAAAAGATGAGGCGCTCACCATGATCATCGCCTCTATCGCCATGGAGGAACTTGCCCTCAGCCACATTGTCAACGCCGAGGGTGAAAAGCTGCAATACATCCTGGGGACTCTCTCAAGAAAGCATGAGATTTGCGCCAGCACCCAGGAGGTTTTAGCGGTAAACAAGAGCGTGAAGGAATTGCTGGACACGGTGATGCAGAGCCAAATGCTATTGAAGGGAAAACTGGAAAAGGCGCTGGAAGCCAGCGGCCGCGTATCCGTACCCGCACCAGGCCCGATTTGTCCTTGTAAGCCGGTCCAGCCGGACAAACCGCCTTGCGGCGGCGTTCCATGCGGCCGGAAGAGCGCGATTGAGCTGGTCAGCCGGTGTAAGAGCCTTTCCTGGGCCAATGGGTCGTTCATGTCTTGGAAGTGCCAGGAACAAAGGGGCAATGGGATTCGCTGGAATGAGAAAGACCCAACGCTGGTGCATTTGGATGGGGAAAGAGTTTATATGCTGAACTATACGGTAAACGTCCGGGACCCTTATCCTGGGGACGGCGCGGGAGCGGTTTTTGTAAAGCTTACGCCCTGCGATGCTTTTTCCAGCGTCCTGCCGCTCTATTTTTCGCTGAATTGCATGGAGTGTAAGCCCTTGACGCTGCATTATTCCGCTGTGCTTTTCCCGCAGGCGTGTTCGCCGTCCTGTGCGGACCTCTCTTTACTTCTGCGGTATCGAGACAGACTTCTTGTGGAGCAGGCGTCTCTCAGCATTGCAGAGATATAAAGCGAAGCAGTTCCAGACTTTTTGCTCCAAAGAAAAAAAGCAGGCCGTTTTTAACGGCCTGTCTTTTTATCCTGTTGAATGAATCTGGGCAGGATTATGCCAAGTACCTTTGGTTTCTTGGCGCTGCGGACTGTGGCTGGAAATTTTCCCGGGCAGGCCGCAGATTTTTTGCCGCTCTTTCGCCTCGTCTCAGGCGTAGAGGTGGCAAAACAGGTAATGGTCCGGCGAAGCCTTCACCTTTGGCGGGGCCTGTTCCTTGCAGATCTGCATACACTTGGCACAGCGGGGATGGAACTTGCAGCCGGAAGGCGCGTTCATTGGAGAGGGGATATTGCCCTGAAGGATAATCCGCTGACGCTTGACCTCCGGGTCTGGCACCGGCACGGCCGACAAAAGCGCTTGGGTGTAGGGGTGCATGGGATTGGAATAAAGTTCCTCCTTGCCCGCCACCTCTACAAAATTCCCCAAATACATCACGCCCACCTGATCGCTGATGTGCTCCACCACGCTCAGGTCGTGGGCAATGAAGAGGTAGGTCAGGTTCCTGGCCTCTTTCAGGTCCGCCAGCAAGTTCAGCACCTGGGACTGGATGGACACATCCAAAGCAGACACAGGTTCGTCCGCAATGATGACCTTCGGGTCCACCGCCAGGGCCCGGGCAATGCCGATGCGCTGCCGCTGGCCGCCGGAAAACTGATGCGGGTAACGGTTGGCATGGTAGTCGTCCAGGCCCACTTGGCGAAGCAGGCTGACGACCCGCTCTTCCCGTTCCTTTTTATTGGGACAGAGGTTGTGGATAATCATCGGTTCCTCAATGATCTGGCGGACGTTCATCCGGGGATTGAGGGAGGCATAGGGGTCTTGGAACACCATCTGGATTTTCCTGCGGACGCTGCGCATATGTTTGCCGCGGCACCAGGTGATATCCTCGCCGTCTAATTCAATGCTGCCGTCCGTGGGCTTGATCAGCTTGCAGATCGTCAGTCCCATGGTGGATTTTCCGCAGCCTGACTCGCCCACGATGCCAAACACGTCCCCATCCTTGACGGAGAAGGTCACGTCATCCAGGGCTTTCACATACGCCGTTTTGCCGAACAGGCCCTTACGCACCGGGTAATACTGCTTCAGATGCTCAATTTTCAAAATATCGGCTGCCACCAAATTTCACCTCGTTTCGTAAGATTCGCAGACAATGGAAGGCGTCTGCGGGCGGCGCTCAGCCGCCGCATTCTTCGCGGCACTTCCAGCACCGGCTGGTATGCCCGTCGCCAAAATCGAAAACGGGCGGTTCTTCTTCTGCGCAGATATCCATTGCCTCACTGCATCGGGGTTGAAATTTACAGCCGCGGGGCATATACTTGGGGTTTGGCACATTGCCGGGGATGGTATAAAGCCGGTCCGCATGTTCGCCCAGCTTGGGGATGGAGGCCAGCAGGCCCTTGGTATAGGGGTGCTTGGGATTTTTGAAAATGTCCATCGCGGAGCCGGTTTCCATGGCTTTGCTGCAATACATGACAATCACCTGGTCACAGATTTCCGCCACCACGCCCAGGCTATGGGTGATGAAGATGATGGACATACCGATCTTTTCCTTCATGTGGATGATCAGGTCAAGGATCTGTGCCTGGATGGTTACATCCAGCGCGGTGGTAGGTTCGTCGGCGATCAGGATTTTGGGGTGGCAGGAAAGGGCCATCGCGATCATCACCCGCTGCCGCTGGCCGCCGGAGAGCTGGTAGGGATATTCGTTGACCATGCTCTCCACCCGAGGCAGTCCGGTTTCTTTCAGGATCTCCACCGCGATTTCCTTTGCCTCCTCTTTGGAGACGTGCTGGTGGAGCTCAATGGCTTCCGTCAGCTGCTTCCCGATCTTCATCACCGGGTTCAGCGAGGTCATGGGCTCCTGGAAGATCATGGAGATATCCTTACCGCGGATTTCCCTCCGTTCTTTCTCGGAGAGTTTTGTCAGGTCCTTGCCCTCAAAAAGGATCTCGCCTTCCACGACCCGTCCGGTGGTGCCTTTGAACAGGCCCATGATGGACAGGGAGGTGACGCTCTTTCCGCTGCCGGACTCGCCGACGATGCCCAGGGTAGAGCCTTTTTTCAAATGGAAGGACAGGTCGTCTACCGCCTTGATGGTGCCGTTGTCGGTGAAGAAATAGGTGCGAAGCCCATTTACCTCCAAAATGTTGCCTGCGTCGTTCATATCGTACCTCCTTACTGCTCGCTCAGCCGCGGGTCGAGCGCGCTGCGGAGCCCGTCACCCAGCAGGTTGAAGCAGAGGACCGTCAGCAGGATCGCCAGGCCGGGATAAAGCGCGTAGTGGATATGGGTATAGATGTAGATGCGGGAGTTGCTCAAGATCAAGCCCCATTCGGGAGTAGGCGGCGTAGCGCCCATACCCAGGAAGCTCAAGCTAGCGCAGGTCATAATGGACCCGCTGATGGACAGCGAATACTGCACGATGACCGAGGGCAGCGCACCGGGCAGGATGTGCTTGACCAGCAGCCGCCATCTGGAAGCGCCCAGACTGGTAGCTGCCCGGACATAGACGGTGTTTTTCAGCTGTAGAGTACAGCCCCGGACCACCCGGGCAAAAATCGGGATACGGAAGATCACCACCGCGATAATCACGTTCGTCAGGCCGGAGCCTAGGATAGCCACAATGGCAATGGCGAGGATCAGGCCAGGGAAGGCGTAGAGCACGTCCAACATGCTCATGATCGCCGTGTCAAAGGTGCCGCCGACATACCCGCACACCAGCCCAATCAAGCTCCCCAGGATGGCTGCCAGCGTCACTGCGGAAAAGGCCACGGCCAAAGAAATCCGCGTGCCGCACAGGATGCGGGAAAACAGGTCGCGGCCGAATTCGTCTGTACCGAACCAATGGGCAGCGGACGGGCCCTGCAAACAGGCGGTATAGTCGTATTCATTGATGCCGTAAGGAGCGATTTTGTAACAAAAGATGGCGATCAAGACCAGGAGGACGAAGAAGACGGCCGCAGCCATAGCGGTTTTCTGCTTGCGGAATTTGCGCCAGAAATCCTGAAACGGCGTTACCACATCCGTCTTTTCTGTTTCAACCACAGTTATGTTTTTCATTGCAGCACCTCATTGTGTAAGACGGATTTCAGGATTGATGGCCGCATACAGCAGGTCCACCAGCAGATTGATGATTACATAGTGTGCGGAAATGATCAAGATTAAGGCCTGTACTGCCGCATAGTCCCGCAGCCCGATGGAGTCCACCAGATACGAGCCGAGGCCTGGATAGGCGAACACGGTCTCGATCAGCACCGCGCCGCCCAGCAGGTCGCCGAAGGACACGCCCACGATGGTGACTACTGAGATCATGGAGTTGCGGAACGCGTGTTTCCACACCACAACCCGTTCCGACAGGCCTTTCGCCCGGGCGGTGCGGGTATAATCCTCCCGCAGGGTCTCCAGCATGGACGAGCGGGTATAGCGGGCCACGGTTGCCGCCAGCCAGCCGCCCAGGGTGAAAGCGGGCAGGATCAGTGCTTTCCAGCCGGCCATGCCCGACGCAGGCAGCCACTTCAGCCGGATGGAGAAAATGTAAATTAGCATCAGGCCAATCCAGAATTCCGGGACAGCCTGTCCGGCCACGGCCACGGTAATGCCGGTGTAATCCTGCCATTTCCCGGCATGGGTCCCCGACCACACGCCGATCAGCAGGCCGACGATTACGCTCCATATCAAAGCGATCACCGCCATGCGGAAGGTATTCCCGTAACGCAGCGCGATTTCCTCGCTCACGGGCCGCCCTGTACGGAAGGAGGTGCCGAAGTCTCCTTTCAGGATGCCGGACATCCATTTTATGTACTGGACAGGCAGGGGTTGGTTCAATCCGAATTTTTCTGTAATCCGCTCAATGGTTTCCTGGGGCGCTTTTTCGCCCGCCAGCAGCCGTGCGGGCTCGCCGGGAATTAAATGGATAAACGAAAATGCCACAATGGATACAACCAGCATCGTACAGACGACGCTGACCAAACGCTTACACAGATATGCAATCATTGGATCACCTGACTCCTTTTAGTTTTTCGGCACTCTCCCTGCACTGGGAGAGTGCCGAAATGTGGGTACAACCGCCGCGCCGCGGGTGTTGTATCCTGCGTTCTTTCGAATTTTAGGACATGGTTCCGTGCAGGAACGCCTGTTTTCGATCAGCCGACAAAGGTGGCGTCGTTGTAGTTATAGAAGGAGTTGGTATGATAGTTAAAGTTCTCAATCCGCTTGCCGTAGGCGCTGATATAGCTGTTGACCAGCAGGGGCAGGACGGGCATGTCCTCCCGCAGGATATCCTGGGCCTGGCTGTAGAGTTCATTGCGGACGTCGGGGTCAATGGTTTTGGCGGCTTCGGCAATGAGGGCGTCATACTCGGCGTTGCTGTAGTAGGTGTAGTTGGAGCCGACGGGGGCCCAGGCAGGGGTGGAAAAACGGCCAAGCATTTCGTCGCTGTCATAGGTATCGGAGCCGTAACCGCGGATATAGAGGTCGTAGTAATTGGGGTCGCTGGGCTCATGTCCGCCGATCTCTGTCGCCAGGACGCCGCCCTCCATGGGCTGGATCTGCAGCGTGATGCCGATTTGTTCCAGCTGCTGCTGGATGAACTCGCCGCGCTGGATATCGCTGGTATCGTTTTCCTCCCAGGCGACCAAGGTCAGGCCGTCGCCATAGCCGGCTTCTGCCAGCAGTTCACGGGCCTTTTCCAAGTTTGTCTCAATGATGCCGGAGCTCTTGTAACCGGAGATGGAGGGGGAGAGAACGGAGTCGCAGACCTGGTTTGCGCCGCCGTAGACTACATCGTTCAGCGCAGCGGTGTCGATAGCCAGGGAGATCGCCTGACGGACACGGACGTCGCTTGTGGCAGGCTTCTGGCAGTTGAAGTACAGGTAGGCGATGAGGGCGCCGACGCACTTGGTGATGGTGCCGCCGTTTGCTTCCAGGGTGGGGATATTGGTAGCGGAAACGGAGCCGATGATGTCCGCTTCGCCGCTGATGAGCATTGCGATCCGGGTTGCCTCCTCGGAGACGGGCTTGACGGTGATGGAGTTAAAGCCCGCATCCGGCGCGAGCACGGCGTCGCCGGCGATTTCGGGGTCGTAGCCCCAGTAATTCCGGTTCAGGGTGTAGACGGCGGATTCACCGGAGCGGTATTCCGTCTGGACATACTGGCCGGTGCCGACGACCTCGTTTTTCCAGGCTTCAGGTCCCTTTGCGATCAGCGCAGGGCTGACGAAGCCGGTAAAGGAGGCCAGCACGTTCAGCATAGGCGCATAGGCGTCGAACAGGTGGAGCATAACCGTATAATCGTCCACGACCTCGCAGCTTTCCACCACGTCGGTGATCATCCAGACGTTCAGGAAAGCGTTGCTCTCATCCAGGATCATATCAAAATTCGCCTTGCAGGCTTCCGCGTTCCAGTCTTCGCCGTCGCTGAATTTGATCCCTTTGCGCAGGGTGAAGGTGTAATCCTTGCCATCCTCGCTGACTTCGCAGCCGGAAGCCAAAACGTATTGGATGTTCATATCGTCGTCGAAGGTGCACAGGCTCTCATAAGCCAGGTGGCCAAGGGAATACTCAGAGGCTTGGGTAACGTCCGCGGGGAAGAAGGTGGAGATATCGGAGTAATTGATGACCACGATGTCCGAATTGGCAGGTACGGTGCAGTTTCCAGTCATTTCCACAGGTGGGGAATCTTCGTTTTGGGAGCCGGAGTCGGAGCCGGAGCCAGAGTTTGTGTCACCGCCGCAGCCAGTAAGCAGGGAGGCGAGCATGGTGATTGCCAGCAGGAATGCAAGGTACTTTTTCATAATGTTCCTCCTCGTTTTCATGGGTTTCCTCTTGTTTCAGTCTCCTTTGCGCACTTTTGGTAAAAACTGGTCTCATGCTGGGATTGGCTTCTAGCGGTGGAATGATTTATTATACAAAAGTCATCGATACCTTGTCAAGGATTTTCTTTAAATTGCAATAATCTGCGTTTTGCTGCAAAAAATGCCATACGCCTGGCTGGATTGAAAACTGCGGGGAAATTCCTTATCTTTCTGGTTGCTTTGCCGATAATAATAATAAATACTTTTATCATTCCCGCACATTTTTGGAAGGAGGCATTCCGCATGGGCGAACTGACGATTCGCAGGAACCAGAACATTGCCGTCCCCCGGTATCAGACGGTTGAAAAAACGGAGAAGCAAACCGGCACGGCGCAGAAGACCATCCACACAAAGGCGTTCACCATCTCGGAAACTTTGCAGCAGCAAATATCCCGTACAACGGAAACCCAAATCCGGGAGAGCCGCCGTACGCTTCAGACTGGGGAGATTGTCCTGGCAGAAGTGAAGGAAGACCTCTCCCAAATGGCGAAATTGGCCGAAAAGGCTGCCGGCGGCAGCGATACCGACCGCGCTGCCCTCCAGCAGCAGCTGGACCAGCTGAAAGATGAGATCGTCCGCGTCCTGCGCAGCGCGGTATCCGGCGATGTGCCGCTGTTCCTGGACGAGGACGGCGTCTCGGATGCGTCTGACGCCCTTTTGCAGGCGGCCCTGGGCGGGGACGCTTCCTCCGTCCACGAGCTTCCGGATTGGATTGCAAAGGGACTCTCCGACGGCACCTATACTACGCAGCAAGTCCTTGCGGCCCTGGGGCTGGACGCGTCGGCGGAGGCTTCGGAGATTCTTGCTTCCTTGGCAAAAAATCCCCTGAACAACAGCGCCGCCTCCCGCTGCCTGGCGACTTTGTATCTGGGCTCGGTGATCAACGGCCTGGCCTCCTCCGGCGCCGTACGCCCGGAAGACGCCTTGAACGGCTTGAAAGCGCTGCTGGAGAAGATTGCGCAGGGGGCTTCGCCGGACGAGGCGCTGGCGGAGCTGACAAATGGCGCGTTCACCAGCTTCGAGGATTTTGAGAGCCAATTCCTTGACGGTACAGCCCAAGGGCTGAAGGATTTCCTGGCGTACCTCCTGGCCGACGTGAGCTTTCCAACCCTGGACCTTGCCTCCCTTTTGGAGGGCCTGGGCGGCATGGATTTATTGGATATGCTGTCGATCCTGGACCCCTCATCCAATCCTCCGGAAGCCGTACCGCTTCAAGATGGCGCGGCCAATCCGGCGGGCGCGGCCGGCACAGCCGATATGCCGGCGATGGCCAGCCTCTCAGGCACAGAAGCGGACGCTGCTTCTGCGGGTACGTCTGTCGTACAGTTTGGAGAGGTGCAGGTGGCTGGAAAAGACCTCTCTGGCGTTACCTTCCATGCCGCTGCAAACGAGCTGGTAATCAGCGGTTCGGCGGATGTAATCATCCGGGGCGGCGGTGAAAACTCCCCCGCCATTGTGCTGAACGGTTCCGGAACCGTGACGCTTCAAGACGTGCATACGCCCCAGCTGAATGTTCAGACGGATTCCGCCCAGGTTTTTTACACCGGGGAAAACCAGGTAGAGGAAGTCGTCATGCAGCCCAATACCGTCCTCACCCTGAACGGCAGCGGAGCGGTGAAGGTCAGCGCTTTCCATGCCAACGCGTCGAACACCCTGCGCCTCAACGGCGGCGCGGTGATCGTAGGAGACGGCAGGACCCTTGGGACCCTGATGCTCCCCGTGGTGCTGGACGGCCCGGTGTCCCTGGCGGCCCAGGCGGCCAACGTCCAGGATTCTGCCGGCAGGGCCTTGGAACCCTTCGATATCATCTGGAAAACCCTGCTTCCGGGCTGGAACGCCATGACCGGTATGGAGACGGAGGGCCAGCAGTCCAGGATGCTTCTCCAGCAGCCGGAATTTGCCCGGCTGTGGCTTGCGAAAGAGGACCCCTCCCACGGTTCCCCCATCCATACGCTGTTCCTCCAGGGCAAAGACGAAGCCGGACGCTCAAAGACCCGTTATGCCTATCTGCACTGGAACCGGCAGGGAAGAACCTTTGAAGAAATCCCCATGTACCCGAATCCCTTCACCATCACCGGCGGTACGGCAGGGAAGGATTGGTTTTATGAGGAAGAATCCCATACCTTGTGTATTCTCTCAGACCAAGTGTCCGCCATTTCCGGCGGTTCCGGAACAGACGCGATCCGGGAACCCTTCAGCGGCCGCGTCGCTCTGGCGGACGGCATCGGAGAAATTGAACTGGTTTTGGAGGGCGTTGTCTGCCAGGTAGCTGAGGGCTGCGCATTCCATCTGGGCCGTGCAAACGCCGTGACCCTGCTTCTGCAAAACGGGACGGAGAGCCGCTTTGAGAGCGGAGAGGGCTGTGCAGGCATCTCCCTGGGCGACGGCGCAACCCTGCGCATCGACCGCGTAAATACCAAAGACGGCGGGCGGACGCCTATAGGAGCTCTTGCCGCCATAGGCGGAGAAGGCGGCGCGGGCATCGGCCGCAGCAGCGGCGAGAGCAGCGACCGAACCAGCGAGATTGTAATCTGCGGCGGCCGCGTCAAAGCCTCCGGGAGCGGCGGCGGCGCGGGCATCGGTGCGGGAAAGCACGGCGCAATCGGAGCCGTTACCATCCTAGGCGGCACCGTGGACGCCGAGGGCGGAACCGGAGGCGGGGCCGGTATCGGCGGCGCTTTGGGCGCGTCCGCAGGGGATATCAGCATCCGCGGCGGAAAAATCACCGCCGCTGCCGTCTACCACGCCGCTGCTATCGGCGCAGGCGTCCGGGGAGCCTGCGGCGACATCCTCATTACCGGTACTGCCCGCATTGTGAAAGCCATAGGCGGAAACCCGGGGGCAGACATCGGCGCATGTCTGTTCGGCGGCTGCGGGAAGGTGGTCCTCTCCGGCGCGGCAGACATCGGGAAAGCACGGCTCAAAACCCAAGGCGGCGTTCCCCTGCAAACAGGAAAGGACACCACCATAACGCTCCCCCAATTCCGCCTCTCCCCCAGCGCCCTGCTGCTCGAAGGCATGGATATCCGTACCCGGGAACGGGCCTTGGAAGCCCGCCGCAGCCTGGAAGCCGACCTCCGCTGGGTGAACCGTATCCAGGCCGCCTACGACGCTATGAACGGCCAGGTGAAGCGGCGTTCCCGGGGAGCGCGGAACGTTCCAACCTTCATCCATGGCGCGGAGGACCCCGTGCGGGACGCCGAAACCGCCGGGACATTGCTGGAAGATGCGCGGGAGGCCATCCCCCGCCAGTCCGCCCAGGTGCTGCGGCCCCAGAGCGGGAAAGGCGCCGACGCGGTGCGGCAGCTGTTGGGATGACAGGACTGCGGCAGCGATTTTTAGGGAAATCTTGACAAATCTGTCCCTTCCACGTATAATGTTTTTATGCAATATGAAGGGTTCCCCAGGGCGGGCCTGACCGATTATTGTGAATCTTTATGCAATGTTTGAGGAGGAAGATCACTATGGACTTTATGAAGGAATATGAAAAGTGGCTTGCCAGCCCCGCGCTGAGCGACGCCGAGCGGGCGGAGCTGGAAGCCATTAAAGGGGATGCAAAGGAGATCGAGTCCCGGTTTTACGGCCCTCTGGAATTCGGTACCGCCGGCCTGCGGGGCACGATGTACACCGGCCTGCATAATATGAACATCCATGTCATCCGCTGGGCTACCCAGGGCTTTGCCGACGTCATCGCCGCGGAGGGCGAAGAGGGCAAAAAACGCGGCGTCGCCATCTGCATGGACTGCCGCAACCACTCGATGGAATTTGCCCGGGCCGCCGCAGAGGTCTGCGCCGCCAACGGCATCCATGTCCGCATCTTCGAGTCCCTGCGCCCGACCCCTGAGCTGAGCTTCGCCGTGCGGGAATACCATTGCCAGGCCGGCATCAACGTCACCGCCAGCCACAACCCCAAGGAATACAACGGTTATAAGGTCTATTGGCAGGACGGCGCACAGCTCCCGCCCCATCACGCCGACGCCATCGCCAAGCGCCTGAGCGAAATCGACATTTTTAACGACATCAAGCGTATGGACTATGACGAGGCCGTAAAGGCTGGACAGATCGAAGTCCTGGGGGAGGAGACGGATGAAAAATTCCTCTCCAACGTTATGGGCCAGGTGATCGACAAGGCAACCGTCGAAAAGGTTGCTGACCGCTTCAAGATGGTCTACACCCCCTTCCACGGCACCGGCCATAAGCTGATCCCTGAGACGCTGAAGCGTTTGGGCGTGAAAAACCTGATCTGCGTCCCTGAGCAGATGGTCATCGACGGGGACTTCCCCACCGTCAAGTCCCCGAACCCGGAGAACCCCGAAGGCTTCTATCTGGCGGTAGACCTTGCCAAAAAGGAAGGCGCGGACTTCATCCTGGGCTCCGACCCCGACGCCGACCGCGTGGGCATCATGATCCGCACCAAAGACGGCGAGTTTAAGGTCATCACCGGTAACCAGACCGGCGTCCTCCTGCTGGACTACCTCATCGGCGCAAAAAAGCGCACCGGCTCCATGCCGGAAAAGCCTGTGGCCCTCAAGACCATCGTTACTACCGAAATGGCCCGGAAAGTTGCCGAGGTCAACGGCCTCCAGTGCTATGATACCTTCACCGGTTTCAAGTTCCTGGCAGAGAAGAAAGACAAGCTGGAAAACAGCGGCGAGGGCAAGGTTATCTTTGCTTACGAGGAATCCTATGGTTACATGCTGGGCGATTACGTGCGGGATAAGGACGCCGTGACCGCAGCCCAGGCCCTGACCGAAATGGCCGCGTGGTATGCCTCCCAGGATATGACCCTGGCCGACGCCTTAGACCAGCTGTATGAGAAGTATGGCTATTATGCGGAACATACCTACAACCTTGTCATGCCCGGCCTGGACGGCCTGAAGGATATGGCAAACCTGATGGCGGGCCTGCGCGACAATCCCCCGGCGGAGATCTCCGGCGTGAAGGTGGCCCAGTTCAAGGATTACAAAGACGGTTCCGTCGTCGAGTGCGCTACCGGTGCGCGGAGCAGCATGGAACTCTCCGGTTCCAATGTCCTGCGTTTCGAGATGGCCGACGGCACCTCCGTTATTGTCCGTCCCTCCGGCACCGAGCCGAAGATCAAGGTTTACATCCTTACCCAGGGCAAGGACGCTGCCGATGCTCAAGCGAACGTAGATAAGTACGGCGAGTGGGTAAAGTCCCTGCAAAAGTAAGCGCCGCCAATTACATTCCAGAACTGGAAAATAAGAGGGTACTCGTATGAGTACCCTCTTGTTGTATGTGAATTGTATAGGAAGAAAACCGCCTGCCTGGCAAGAGGTCCCGGAAAAGGCGGATACCTGCGCATTCAAGCCAGTTCCGCCTGACCGGTATACAACTGGTAGTAGCGCCCCTTTTGGCCCAGGAGGTCCTCATGGTCGCCGCGCTCAATGATCTCGCCCTGTTCCAAGACAAGAATAGCCTTGGCGTTGCGGACCGTGGAAAGGCGGTGAGCGATCACAAACACGGTACGGCCCGCCATGAGGCGGTCCATGCCCCGCTCGATCAATTTTTCCGTCCGGGTGTCGATGGAACTGGTGGCTTCATCGAGGATCAACACCGGCGGATTGGCGCAGGCGGCGCGGGCGATGTTCAACAGCTGGCGTTCGCCCTGGCTTAGGCTTCCGCCGTCGCCGGAGAGCACCGTCTGATAGCCCTGGGGCAGGTGGCGGATGAACGCGTCCGCACCTGCAAGGCGCGCCGCGGCTTCCACTTCTTCGTCTGTGGCGTCTAAGCGGCCATAACGGATGTTGTCCGCCACAGTACCAGTAAACAGGTGGGTATCCTGAAGGACGACGCCCAGGGAACGGCGCAGGGAGTCCTTGGAAATCTCCTGAACGTCGATGCCGTCATAGGTGATGGCGCCGCTCTGGATTTCATAGAAGCGGTTGATCAGGCTGGTGATGGTCGTTTTGCCCGCGCCGGTGGAACCGACAAAGGCAATCTTCTGCCCCGGCTTCGCAAAGAGCGAGACGTCTTTCAGAATCACGTGCTCCGGGTTGTAGCCAAATACCACATGGTCGAACCGCACGTCGCCCCGGAGGGGAATCAATGCGCCGTCCGGCTTCTTCCAGGCCCAAGCGCCGGTGTCGTAACCGGCTTCTGTAATGGTTCCATCCCGGGCTTCCGACACGTGGACAAGCTCAACTTTGCCTGTATCTTGTTCGGGTTCGGTCTCCATGATCTCGAAAATGCGTTCCGCGCCGGCTACGGCAGAGAGGATGGTATTGACCTGCTGGGAAATCTGCGTAATGGGCTGGCTGACCTGCCGGGTATATTGGAGGAAGGCCCCCAGGTCGCCCAGCTGGAAGCTGCCGCCTCCATGGATGGCGAACATAGCTCCGGCGCAGCAGGTGATGGCATAGTTGACATAACTGAGGTTGCCCATAGCGGGCATCATAACGCCTGCGAAAATCTGCGCTCGGGTGCCCGCTTGACGGTAGGCCTCATTGCGGACATAAAACCCTTCTTTGGCGGCGGACTCGTGGTTGAAGACCTTGATCACCTTCTGCCCTTCAATCATCTCCTCAATGTAGCCATTGACCTCGCCAAGAGCCTTTTGCTGCTGGGCGAAGAAGCGGCGGCTGCGGCCCCCGATCTGCTTAACCACCAGGAGCATCACCGCCAGGACGGCAAAGGTGATCAATGTCAGCGGGGGGCTGAGGACCAGCATCATCAGGATGGTGCCGACAAAATTCAGCGAGCAGGAAATCAGGCTGCCAAAGCTGTTGTTCAGGGCCTCCGAGACGGTTTCGATGTCGTTGGTATACCGGCTCATTAGTTCGCCGTGGGTATGGACGTCGAAAAACTTCAGCGGCAGGGACTGCATTTTGTCGAACAAGTCCGCCCGGATTTTTGCCATGGTGTTCTGGGAAATATGGACCATAATGCGGGCATATCCGAACGAACAGGCCGCGCCGGCGATATAGACCGCCGCCATAATGGACAGCATCCTGGCAAGACCTGGGAAGTCGCCAGGGAGGATATAGTCGTTGATCAGCGGCTTGATGAGGTAGGAGCCGCCAACCGTGCAGGCGGAGCTGACAACCAGCAGAACGGCCACCAGGCACAGCGCCAGCTTATAGCGCCCCAGATATTTCATCAGCTTTCCAAGGGTTCTGCGCAAATTTTTCGGTTTGGCGAAGCCGCCGCGGGGCGGGCCGCCGGGACCGGGATGTTTAGGCATCAATACTCGCTCCTTCCTGTTGGGATTGATAGACCTCGCGGTAAATGGCGCAGGTCTGCATCAGTTCATCATGTTTCCCCTGCGCAACGATGCTGCCGCCGTCCATGACGAGGATAACGTCGGCTTCGCAGACGGAGGCCACCCGCTGAGCGATGATAAACTTGGTGGTGTCTTTCAGCTCGCGGACGAAAGCGGCGCGGATTTTCGCGTCCGTGGCGGTGTCTACGGCGCTGGTAGAGTCGTCCAGGATCAACACCTTGGGCTGTTTCAGGATCGCCCGGGCGATGCACAGCCGCTGCTTCTGTCCGCCGGAGACGTTTACGCCGCCCTGGCCCAGGTCGGTATCCAAGCCGTCGGGCATTCGCTCCAGGAATTCGTCCGCACAGGCGGCGCGGCACGCGGCCCAGAGCTGGTCTTCCGTAGCATTGGGATTTCCCCAGAGAAGGTTCTCCCGGATTGTGCCGGAAAAGAGGGTGTTTTTCTGTAAAACAACGCTTACAGCGTCCCGCAGGTGTTCCATGGTGTAGGCGTCCACCGGACGTCCGCCCACGGATACGGTGCCGCGCTCGGCCTCATAGAGGCGGGGGATGAGGGAGACCAGCGTCGTTTTGCCGCTGCCGGTTCCGCCCAGGACGCCCACGGTCTGGCCGGAACGAATATGAAGGTTCACATCCTGCAAAATCCACTCTGGGCTTTCCGGGCTGTACTTAAAGGAAACATGGTCAAAATCAATGCGGCCGTCGGAGACGGTGACTGGGCGGCCTTCTTCATCGGCTGCCGCCCTGCTGTCGGTGATGGCGGGGATCTCGGCCAGAACTTCCACAATACGCCGTGCGCAGGCGACCGAGCGGGTGAGCATCATGAAAACCATGGAGACCATCATGAGGGATATCATGATCTGGGTGATATAGGTGAAGTAGGTCATGAGCTTGCCGGCGGGCAGGGTTCCGGAGAAGACCATATGCCCGCCGAACCACATGACGGCGATGATGGTGCCGTAGACGATCAGCATCATGATCGGCATGTTGATGACCACCGCGCCAAAAGCCTGCTGGGATGTGTTCTTCAAGTCATTGTTTCGCTTGGCGAATTTTTCCAGTTCATAGTCCTCCCGTACAAAGGATTTGACCACGCGGATGCCCGTCAGGTTTTCCTGGACGACCAAGTTCAGCGCATCGGTTTTCTCCTGAAGGGAGCGGAACATTGGCCCCACCCGTACCAGGATGACAGAAACCACGACGACCAGCAGCGGGAGGGCGACTAGGAACACATTGCTGAGCCGATAGCTGATGCGGACAGACAGCACCAGGGCGGAAATCAGCATCACCGGAGCCCGCACCAGGAGGCGCATACCCATCATCAGGGTCATCTGCATCGCGTTGACGTCGCTGGTAAGGCGTGTGACCAGGGAAGCAGTAGAGAAGCCTTCGATGTTGGAAAAGGCGAAGGTTTGGATATGGTCATACTCTGCCCGGCGCAGGTTTGCGCCGAAGCCCTGTCCGGCGACAGAGGAGCAGATTGCCGCGCTGACGCCGAAGAAGAGGGAAACAAGGGCCAGCACGACCATCCGTCCGCCCTCACGCAGGATGTAGGACTGATCGCCGTTTTGGATGCCGATATCGACGATATCGCTCATAACCAGCGGGATCAGCAGTTCAAAGACGGCCTCAGCTGCGCTGCACGCGATGCCTATGAGGATCCATAGGCGGTAGGGGCGGGCATGAGGCCAGAGTTTTTTCATCATGTTGCTCGATCCTCCTCAAGATTTTGGATTGTGCGCTCCAGGAGCGCTGTCAGAAGAGTTTTCTCCTCGGGGGTAAAGCCCCGCGTCATAGTCTGTTCCACCTCTAAGAAGCTCTTTTGAAACAGCGCTTGTTGTTCCGCCCCTTTGGGGGTGAGGGTGATGAGGCGGCGGCGGGCGTCGCTGCCGCTGACGGAACGCTGGATAAAGCCTTTTTCTTCCAAGCGGTCCAACACGCCGTTGGCTGTGGAAGGTTTGACCCGCATGAAGCGCGTCAGGTCGCACTGTGGGGCCTGACCGCCGCAATGGTGCAGGTAGAGCAGCACATGGGTTTGGGCGGGGGTGACGCCATAGCGGGAGACACGGACGTCCATACATGTTTTGGCGAGTTGGGAGACGCGGGCCATCATTGGGCCAAGGCGTTTTTTATCCTGTTCATCGCATACCATGGAAACACCTCATTCAGCGGACCAAAGGGTACGCACACTTTTTTAGCATGCTAAATATTAGCGTGCTAAATATTAACACACATCCCTCTATCCGTCAATAGGAATTTGCGGTTTTTCTTTGAATAAATTGTGAATAAACCATGAAATCCTAGGTTTTTGTAAACAAATTGTGAAAGCTCCACGGAAACGGTTGACTTTTTACCCAGCCCCTTGTATGATAGACCCATCAAGCAAGATTGCTTGTGACCATACCATTTTCCCTCTCCTTTCTCTATATCATACAAGAAAAACAGGCAGCCCTGACAGGGTTGCCTGTTTTCCTTTCTTCTGTGTCCGAAAGCCGTGTGGCAGATAAGATGTTCCCCAAAGAATCAAATGGATTTGCCCAGTTCCCGGGCGTCGTCAAGCTCCTTGCGGCCTGTAATGTCGCCCACGTCCATCACGCCGCCGCAGAGGACTTTGCCAAGATTCTTCCACTGCAAGTGCTGCATCAGGTGGTCGTAATAAAGGGAGACGTCTTCAAATCCATTTCCTTCCGCCGCCATCAGCAGGACGGAGGCTCGCTCATGTCCCCGCAGCAGGTTGCCGTCGCCCTCTTCCAGCGCGAACAGGCGGTCAATCGCTGTGCGGAGCTGTCCGCTCATGGTCCAGTAGTACAGCGGGGTCGCCAGTACAATAACGTTACAGTCCTTTACTGCTGGATAGATCTTTGCCATATCATCCCGCTGAACGCAGGGACAATCTCTGCTGCTGTGCCCGCCAAAGCAGCCTTTGCAGCCGTGGATGTCCATACTGTCCAGAAAGAACTCCATAACTGTATGACCGGCGCTCTCTGCGCCTTCGGTAAAGGCTTTGACCAGCATGGAGGTATTGCCTTTTTTTCGGGGACTGCCGTTCAGAACAACGATTTTCTTAGGCATTGTTTCCATCCTCTCTTAGAATTTTTCCGCCAGAGCTGCGGCTTGGGTGCAGCCATCCGTTTTGCTGACGTCGCCTTTGTTCAGCACGCCGGGGATCAGAACTTCGCCCACCACTTTCCATTTCAGCAGGGCGGCGGTGCGCTCTAGGGGAATCCGCACGCCGTCCATGACAGACATATCTTCCTCTTCGCAGCAGACGATCATGGCGCACTCCTTGTCGGCATAGTCCTTGCCGCCTATCACAAGGGAATACATCCGGTCAATGACGCCTTTGATCTGGGCGGGGATGGAATACCAGTAGACCGGCATGGTGAAGACGATGGCGTCAGCCTCCAGGACGGCGGGAGCGATGGTGTTAAAGTCGTCGTCAAAGGAGCAGGCTTTTCCGGTTTGGTAGCAGGTTTCGCAGGCACGGCAGCCGCCGATTTTCATTGCAGCGGCATCAAAGCGGGTAATGGTGTGGCCTTTGGCCTCCGCCGCCTGGATAAAGGCGCCGGTCATAGCAAAGCTGTTGCCGCCTTTGCGGGGGCTTCCGGTAATGACTACAATTTTTTTACGCATAGTAATTCCTTCCTTTCTGCGGTTTTCGCAAATGTGTGTAACGTTCTTCCATCATCCTGTCTGTTGCTGTGATTGACTTTTTCCGCTGTTGACATTATAATTCTAACAAGAATGGACCATAAAAACAAGTACGCACATAAAAGTGCGATACTTACTTAAAGGAGAGTGTAAAGGTGGAGAAATGCAGCATTTCTCAGGCGTGTTTGAATGACACTGGTTTCAGCTACACGCTGTCCTTGATTAACGGAAAATATAAGATGACAATCTTGTATACGCTGATGGAGTTTGGAGTAGTACGGTTCAATGAGATGAAAAGGTATATTGGAGAGATTTCCTACAAGACCCTCAGTTCTACCTTGAAAGAACTGGAAGCGGACCAGCTGGTTCACCGAAAGGAGTATCCTCAGATTCCGCCGAAGGTGGAATACAGCTTGACAGAGCGGGGAAAATCCCTGATTCCCATTTTGGATGGGATGTGCGAGTGGGGGGATCGGAACCGGTTGTAAGGAGATGTACCGCATTGATTACAGATATACTTATCCCAAATCAACACATAAACCATCAAGTGGAGCAACTACCGGTATAGTTGCTCCACTTGATGGTTATCGCACTGTTGCAGAAATAGCAGCGTATGCTTGCACTGCACCATGTAAGGCGGATATCGCGGTCCCGGTTGAGGTGGTTCCAAAGGGCGTTGCAACCCACATAGCCGCAGAAGGAGCCATACTGGCCACAGCGGCCCCTCCTGCTACTCCGGCAGCAACGCTTACGCCGGATTTCACAGCGGCTTCCATCGCTTCCACAGCGTAAGCTTCCGTTTCACGGAACTTCTCCCGCGCCGCCTGGATTTCAGAAATCTTCTTCTCGAATTCTTTTGGACGGTTGGCGATACTGTTCACCCAAAATTCAATCTCATGAATCAATGTAACACAGTCGCACCGCTTATCATAGAGGCGGCTTCCCGCTGGCTCCATCTTTTGGTAGGCAGAATTATACTTCGTCACCGCTCTCTCATGGATAGCGAGTGCTTCCTCTTTCGGTTTTGCATAGAGCATAAAACAACCCCCTAATCTGCTTTTTCAACATAGTTTCCCTGACTTCTCAGCCATATTTCTAAAGATGTTGTCAAGGGGGAATGTAAGTTTTTTCAACATACAGAAAAAGGCTTGACAATGAGGCTGTATTCTGTATAATAGGGACAGTTGCTCGGAGGGCTGGTCATTCAACAGAAATGACGGGCTGGATAAGGCACAGACTGAAATGTCTGCGGCTTGTCCAGCCTTTTGCTTTTCGTGTGGCAAATTGAGAAAGTTACCGCTCATGTCCAATTGTATAAAACCCGGACATGAAATCAGGAAAAAGGAGGATTTGATATGGACTTTCTCACCGGCAAAATCAAACCAATGTATGTCAAATATCTGTCCGCCGCTTTTGGCAGTGCCCTGATCTCATCCATCT
>JAAWGR010000123.1 GCA_022795445.1 Oscillibacter sp.
TTGGACGCCTTGCCCAGAGACTGCATCAGCGTGATTGCCATCAGCACAAGGCCCAGGAAGATGTAGGTGCTGAACAGGATACGGAAGTCGGTCACGCCCATGCTCACGATCCTGCTCTCTTTGATAAACCAGGACAGTACCGTCTCCGCACCAAGCTGGATGGGGATATAGAAAATCAGGCTCAGAACGGTGACACCGGCAAGAAAGGTTTTAGTGATCTGCTTGACCCGGTCATACTGCTTTGCCCCATAATTCGTCCCGGCGGCAGGCTGAAAGCCCTGGCTGGCGCCCCACAGAGGGATCATGGTGAAGGACTGTACGCTCAGTGCGGCCCCTAAAAGAATCTGCCAGTCATCACCGCCATAGCTGTGGGCGGTGTGATAGAGGACCGTCTGCTGGAGCAGGGTCATGACCTGCATGAGCATGGCAGAAAAACCAACGCCAAAGATTTCAGAAACCAGGCTTGTTTCAATGCGTATCTTGTAAATCCGCACGTTTTTACTCCTGGATTTGAAGTGCCACAGCATCGCCAGCGCATAGAGGATCTGTGAGATGACCGTTGCGTAGGCGGCTCCCTCAATTCCCATTCCATGAGGTTTCAGGACGGAAATCAGAATGGGGTCGAGGATGATATTCAAAATAGCTGAACCGCCGCTGTATATCATGGCCTGTTTCAGAAGTCCCTCGCCCCGCATGATCATATTGGAGGACTGGGCAAAGTTGACAAACAGGCTGCCTGCGAAGATAATCCGCAGATATCGCTCGGCATTGTTCAGGATTTCTCCCTCCGCGCCGCTCAGGCTCAGAATGGGCCGGGTGAAAATCATGCCCAGCGTTGTGACGATCAGGCCGAGGATCAGGTTCAGAGCAATCAGGTTGCCCATGATCTTGTCAATGGTTCCCCGGTCCTTCTTTCCAACCGCTCTGGACAAGACCGAGGCTGACCCTACGCCGATTAAAGTGGAAATGCCTGAGTTGATCAAGGTAAACGGGTAGGAAACGGAAACCGCTCCCATGGCCACCTGGTCGATCAGTTGGCCCACGAATACCCGGTCCATGAAGCTGTACAGCCCGACTACAACCATGCCGATAATGGCCGGAAGGCTCAGGGAGAGCATCAGCTGAAACGGCGATGCGGTCAGAAGCTGTGTACGGGTGTCTGTTTTTTGTGCCATAATCAATGCCTCCTTCTCGGTTAGCTTTCACTAACCCTTTGCTATCATATCAGCAGGCAGCTTGATTGTCTGCCCTGCTTCGTCCAGTCTGTCCCGTTTGGATAACATCATTGATTCAGCTTCCATCCTGCGGCCTCTTTCCTCCCCAGGACAAAATCTGCATAAACGCCCTTCTGCCCGATCAGCTCCTCATGACGGCCCTGTTGGACGATCTTCCCCTCATTCACCACCAGAATCTGATCGGCGTTGCGGACCGTTTTCAGCCGGTGGGCAATCATGACGATGGTTTTGTCCCGGGTCAGGGCCTCAATCGCCTTTTGCAGACGGTCCTCGTTCTCCGGGTCCACATTGGCGGTGGCCTCGTCCAGAATAACGATGGGGGCGTCTTTGAGCATGGCCCGGGCAATGGAGATGCGCTGCTTTTCTCCGCCGGAGAGGGAGGCCCCGCCCTCGCCAAGCACGGTGTTGTAGCCCTCCGGCAGCGCCTCAATAAAGTCGTTACAGCAGGCTTTCCTCGCCGCCTCCACCACCTCCGTATGGGTGGCGTCTGGACGGCCAAACTTGATGTTGTTCTCAATGGTGTCTGCAAAGAGGTAGACATTTTGAAACACCATGCTGATCTGATCCATCAAGGATTCCAGGGTGTATTCCTGCACGTCATGTCCGCCGATCTTCACCGCGCCGCTGTCCACATCCCAGAACCGAGTAATCAAGTTGCAGAGGGTGGTTTTACCCGAGCCGCTGGGGCCGATGACGGCGGTGGTGGTTTTGTCAGGGGGCGTGACGCTGACGCCATGCAGGATCTCCTTCTGCCCATAGGAGAACCGGACATTTTCAAGCGAGATGTCGTGCCGCTCCGGCCGAATGGCACTGCCGCCCTCGTCCATCTGCGGGATGCGGTCGATCCGCTCCGCGTGGTGGATAGCGCTGTCCGCCATACGGAGGATGGCCATACCGCTTCCGGCGGACTCGATCTGGGCGAACACCAGGAAGGACATGACGATGGTCATCAGGGTGTTTGCCAGCGTCATGGTTCCATGGAGATAGAAGAAGATGGCCGCCAGAACCATGGCGATGCTGCCAAGATGGAGCGCCAGCCCTTGGGCAATGGTGTAGGGGGTGAACAGCAGCTCCACATCCAGGTTGCACTTGCAGTTCTCCGCCAGGGCGTCCCGGACCCGCTTATCTCCCTTGCCCGTTAGGTTGAAAGACTTAATGACACTCATGCCCTGGACCTGTTCCAGCACCGCGCCCACCATTTTGGCGGCGGATGTCTGCCGTTTCGGTGCCAGCACGGCGGATTTCCGCTCCATAGCGGAGGTGATGAGCAGATACAATGCCGTTCCGGCCACCACGATCAGACCAATGCGCCAGTCCCAGACGAGCACCATGGCCGTGAACATCAGGGCGTTGATGAAGCCGCCCAGCATCCCCACCAGCACCATGGGAGCGGTGGCCTCCACCTCCTCCAGAACGGTGGTGGTGATGCCGGTGATTTCTCCCAGGCTGTTGTCATTGAAGTAGCCCATGGGGACGCTTTTCAGCCTGTTTCCGATGTCCACCCGTTTGTTCCCCACCATGAAGTACCCGGCGTGGGTCTGCTGGAGCTGGGAAAAGTAGTTGCAGACCGTCCGGCCTGCGATGCTCACCAGCAGCAGCCCCAGAGCCGTCCAGGCGGGACGGCTTGAATGGTCATTCTCCGCCAGCGCCAGGATCACATAGTAAATCGCCCCCACCTGGAGCATATAGAACAGGGCGTAGAGAAAGCCCGCCGCCAGGGATCTGTTGATGTTTCCACGCTCTTTCCCGGCAAACTGCCAGATGGATCTCAATGCGTTCAGCATACCATTTCACCGTCCTTCGCTCCGATGTGCGCCCGCCACATGGTCTGATACAGCGGGCAGCTGGACAATAACTTGTCATGTTTCCCCACCGCCTGGATCTGCCCGTCATTTACCACCACGATCTGGTCCGCGTCCGTGATGGTAGAGAGCCGGTGGGCAATGACCAGCACGGTCTTGCCCTGGACCAGCTTTGCCACAGCTTTCTGCACAATGGCTTCGTTCTCCGGATCGATGTAGGCCGTGGCCTCGTCCAGGATGACGATGGGCGCGTCCTTCAGCATAGCCCGGGCGATGGCGAGGCGCTGCCGTTCGCCGCCAGAGAGATGGGTGCCCCCTCCGCCAACGACCGTATCATACCCGTGCTCCAGCTTGCGGATGAAGGCATCACAGCCGGCGGCCTTGGCCACTGCCTCCACCTGGGCGTCTGCAGCGCCGGGCCTGCCCATACGGATATTCTCCCGGATAGACTCGTCGAACAGATAGCTGTCCTGGGTTACAAAGGCGGTTTGATCATAGAGCTGGGTCAACGGAATGTCTCTCAAATCATGTCCGCCCAACGTGATATGGCCGGACGACACATCCCAGAATCCCGCGATCAGCTTGGCGATGGTGGATTTGCCGCTGCCGGACGGCCCTACGAAGGCGGTCATGGTTGCGGCGGGGATGTCCAGGCTGACATTGTGGAGAATTTCCTGTCCCTCGTGATATCCGAAGGAGACGTCCACCAGGGCAATGTCCATGCCGGCCAGCTTGACCGGCTGCTCGCTGTGGTGCTGCTCCTCACCGTTCAGGATTTCATCTGCCGTTCCCACAATGGTGCCGATCTTGGCCAGACTGTCCATAAAGTTCATCGCCGCCAGCAGCGGACCGGCAATGCCCAGGGAGAGGATCAGGGTGGTGATGAAGGTTTCCATACGGAGACTGCCGCCGCTGTAGAGCAGCCAGCCCACCGGGAGGACGGTGATCAACGTCGTGGGCATGATGGCCTTGGCCAGCGAGGTAGGGAACTGGCAGCTTTTCATCCAGTTGTAGTAGTAGGCGGCGTTGGCGATGACCTTATCCGCGTATTTCGCGTAGGAGTTTTTGCCCTGGTTGAACGCTTTGATGACTTCAATGCCGCCGGTATACTCCACGATGGCGGCGTTCATCTCCTGAGAGGTCCTGACCGACCCCGCATACTTTTCCCCATAGCCGATCATAACCAGCATCATAAACAGCATTCCCACCGGGATGGAGACCAAGGAGAGCAACGCCATGCGCCAGTCCAGCACAAACAGGTAAATCAGGATGCACAGCGGGCCAAAGAGGTTGCCCGTCATTTCCGGCAGCAGGTGGGCCAGGGGCGTCTCCATGCTCTCCACCTGATCCACGATGATCTGCTTCAGCTTGCCGCTGGAGGTGTCCACGATGGTGCCAAGAGGGAGCTTTGGCAGCTTGTCAATGATCCGCCCCCGGATATTTTTCAGGATAGTGAAGGTGGCCTTGTGGGACATGGACAGCGCCAGGGCATACAGGCAGGCCCGCAGCGCGTAACCAAGCAGACCGACGGCGCACCAGCTCAGGTAAAACGGCCATTCCCGGTTCCCGCCCAGCAGGGCGATGATGATCTGTGCCGCCGCGTAATAGGGCAGCATACCGCTCAGCACTCCAGCGGCGGCCGAGACCATGGCGCGGATCAGCCCGCTGTGCTCCGATTCGCCCAGCTCCCACAGCCGGAGAAATGGGCTTTGCTTTTCCATAGAAATTCCTCCTCCAAAGTTAGATATGGCTAACTTACGGTTTTATTGATAGGCTGCTTCCCCTCGCACGCCGGGGCTGCAGCCTGAATCAATCTTATTTTTTCGGGAAAAACAGGGCATCAAAGCCCGCCGCGTGGTAGCGCTCCAGCTGCTCCACATATTTCCCGGCGGTCTCCCGGTCCATCCGATGGCGGATGACTTCAAAAACGCCCTCAAAGTAGCCGGTGCTGACAATGTGCATCAATTCTTTTGCGGAGGGTAGCTCATTGACATCAGACCAGCCCACTGTCTCCAAAAATTTATAGGTATATTCCACCTCTACCTGAGCCAGTTCGTCCACAAAGTTCTGGAACCGGGTGCCGTGGGCCGAATCCAGCAGCAAGCAGAACGCGTCAAAGTGGGCGTACATATAGTCCAGCGCCCGCTCCATCCCGGAAAAGCTGTACTGGTTGACCTGCTGCCTCTGGGTTTCGCTGTCAAAACCGTGGAAGGTCTCCTGAATTTCGCAGACCAGCACCATAAAGCCGCTGACCACCGGCTGAACGATGGCTTCAAACAGCCCTTCCTTGTCTCCAAATCGGGTATAGATGGAGCCGGTAGATGTCCCCGCTTTCTGGGCGATGGTGCGCAGGGACGCTTCCTGATAGCCCTTGTCCAGAAACTCCTCTTTCGCGCAGGCCAGTACTGCATCGTAGACCCCTTCAATCTGCTTTGCCACCGGGAACCCTCCTTCGCAAAATTCAAAACGTTGTTTTGAAACGATGTTTTGAATATAAACCAGGTTTTGGGATTTGTCAAGAGGGAAATCAAAATTTTCAAAATACCGGTTCCAGTACGGAACCGGCATTTATGGCTGGATGGGATTACTTCAGCAGCTGGGAGGCCTCCCACATAGCGGCGTACTTGCCGCCCTTGGCGAGAAGCTGATCGTGGGTACCCGCCTCCGCCACACGTCCGCCGTCCAGCACCAGAATTTGATCGGCGCTCTTTACAATGGGCAGGGTGTGGGCGATCATGACCACCGTCTTGTCCGCCTGAAGCAGATGTGCCACCGCCTGCTTCACCAGCAGCTCGTTTTCGATGTCCAGGGATGCGGTGGCCTCGTCCAGCAGGAGGATGGGGCTGTCCTTCAAAATGGCTCGGGCC
>JAAWGR010000124.1 GCA_022795445.1 Oscillibacter sp.
ACGGGAGACGAAAGACGGGGGTAATAAAAA
Source organism: Oscillibacter sp. (assembly GCA_022795445.1). Lineage (GTDB taxonomy): Bacteria > Bacillota > Clostridia > Oscillospirales > Oscillospiraceae > Oscillibacter. The sequence continues at coordinate 31 of JAAWGR010000124.1, forward strand.
CTGGCAATTTATCATTTGGAGGCAAAAGTTATCAGTCGAGGGACAGGCCGTTCCGCCGTCGCGGCAGCGACCTATATGAGTTGTTCCCGGATTTTCAACGATTATGACGGAGTACAGCATGACTATACTCGGAAGCAGGGGCTTGTTTGGCAGCAAGTGTTTCTGCCGGATATGGCACCAGCAGAGTGGATAGATCGAGAAATCCTCTGGAACGCCGTGGAGGAAGTGGAGAAAACGAAGGACAGCCGCCTTGCCCGCGAGTTCGTGGTGGCGCTCCCTGTTGAACTGAGCAGGGACGAGGGGATTGCTTTGCTGACCGATTTTATCCAGGCAAACTTTGTGGCAGAAGGGATGTGCGCCGATGTGTGCATCCACGACACTGATGGTCACAATCCACACGCCCATATCATGCTGACCGTGCGGCCCCTGACCAAGGTCGGCACATGGCAGCATAAGACAGAGAAGGAATATCTGTGCGTCAGGGATGGGGAGGAACAAGGCTTTACTGCGGCGGAGTTTAAGTTGGAACAATCCGAGGGTTGGGAGAAACAGTATCAGTATAAGGCTGGCAAAAAGAAGGTGTATATGCCACCCTCTCAGGCCGAGGCGCAAGGCTATGAGCGCATTTCCAAGTATCCCAAGAGCACAAAATACGGTAGGCAAAATCCTATCTCTGAACGCTGGAATAGCGAGGATCAGCTTGCCCTATGGCGGGCGGCATGGGCCGATACGGTGAACCGCTGTCTGGAACGCTTCGGGCATGAGGAGCGTGTCGATCACCGAAGCCACGCTGAGCGAGGATTGGATGAACAGCCTACCATTCACGAAGGGGTGGTTGCCCGTACGTTGGAGAAGAAGGGCATCATATCTGACCGCTGCGAACTGAACCGGCAAATTAAGGCGGACAACGCTCTGTTGCGAGAGCTGAAGTCCTTGGTTAAGAAATTGATGGATGCAGTGAAAAACACCGTTCCAGCGATAGCGGAGGCAATGGAAGCTGCACGCCAGAAAATGATTATCTTCCGGTATCAGCTTTTGCATATTGGAGCCGGGAAAAAGCATTTTTCGGATACGCTCCAAGTCGTTCAACCAGACATCAAACGGTATGAGGATATAGTCAAACAGATCAAAGTAAAGGTTCGGGAGCGCCGGGCACTGTTGGAGGAAAAGAAAGCTACCTCAGCAATTCAGGTGTTCCGGCATCGGGAATTAGCACAGAAAATCTCCGGTTTGACAGAAGATATTGAGGAATTGAAAAGCGAGAAGGCCCTGCTGCTCAATCAGCTTAATTGTGCATACGATCATGGTATGGCGGAGATTAAGCAGCGCATCACATCCATGGAGAACTCTTTGAACAAGCTGGACCAGCAGGGGAAAAAGTATGTCGCTGAATTGGAAGCGGCATTGGCCCAGTATACCGAGCTGCAACAACAGGCGGCGGATATGGATGCCATAGAACTGGATACCGCCTGTCACACTATTCGGTCTGATAAAGAGCGGGAAACAGCCCAGCGGTTGCAAGCTGCCTATGGCAAAAAGTTTGATTCTGGGATGCTGGTGCAGAGCCGAATGGATATCGCTGAAATGGTAGGTAAGACAACGGAGCCGGTATCTATCCGGCAGAGTCTGAAACCGTTGCCAGGACAGCAAAATAGCCAAAGCCACAAGATTGAGCACAGTCATGAGCGGTAACGCTCTGACTATTACGGCAAAGTGTACATCTGCCCGAAAGGCTACTTAAAGTACTAGATGCGCTCCCTGGTAGGACAGGTGGACAGATATCCGCTCAAATATTCCTGCTTGGAATGGTGGACAAAGATTGTCTTCTTTCTCTCGATTTTTGCAAAGCTCCCAAGCTCCACCTCTGAATAAACAAATTTGAACATTTTGTGCTTCCGCACTGTTCAACGACGATGCTCCTCCCACATGGATCACCTTCGTTTATTGGCAGTTCTATGTAGTCCCACATTGTTTCTGTTTTCCCAAAACCTTATTGGTGACTGGAAAAAGTATTCCAACTCTCCATATGTGATAGATCAACCGCTTGGGGACTTCCTGCGAAGCAGTAACGGAACTTGTCCAGGTCTTCTTTCGGGATATATTCTTTGCATAATGCCGCCGCTTTTTCGCAGTTTTCCAATCCCTTGCCGGAGGTGAACAAAAACGCGGCCTGGAGATTCAGCTCCTCGGGGCGCAGGTGCTCCAGCCCGGTCGGGCAGTTTTGCAGCAACCCGTACTCGCACATATAGCCCAGGCGGCGCAGCAGTTCCTTTTTATAGAAATGGCTTGTTGAAGGAGATTGCACACATGCCAGCATATCCTTAGCGTGTTTTTCCAATCCTCTGTCCCCTGTGCAGGAAGATTCATTGCATTTCAGTTCTACAAGGGTAAAGAAACCATGTCCAGTTTCATCCATAGAGAATGTGACCATATCAAAAGCAGGTCTGCTCATGCCGGCAGGAAGCCATGCTGTCGGAATACTGCTCTGGAAGTCACATACTACTGTACCGTTATGCCGTTGAAAGTCGGTGTGACCACGGGAGATGGTCGTCTGCTGACTGCGTTCGTCACAGTCCCCGCTGGCGGCGATGGACCGCTTTTCCGTGAAAAGCAGTAGCTCGTCCAGGTGCTTTTGCAGGAATTCTTCCCGTTCCTTGTTGCTTTGGAGTCCGTTGAAAACTGCCAGCAAAGGAGAATTTGAGGGAAGATACTGCTTGTCTGGCAGGCTGATTTTCCCCTGCGAGTGTGTTGGCAGTCCGCACAGGATACCACCGTGGGCATATACGCGCAGTGTGGTCTTCTCACTGTAGCTCGGCCCGCAGATGAAAATATCCGGCTTCACGCTGAGTGTTTTCAGCAAAGGGGCTATGTCGTATTTTTCCATGGAGATTCTCCTTTTTCTGATGATGGCACTCATTATAGCACAGGACTCCGTAACGTTCAACAGACCGCAAATTGAATATATGAAGATTTCCCTTGTTTTCTGACCTTCGATATGCGACAATAGGTATGTCTTTTATCATGGGCAGTCTATGCTATACTGCCGTTAGAAAATACAACCGGACACGCCGGAGAAGGAGATACAAAATGGAAAAGGACTGGAAATGGGGAAGCAACGAGAACATCTGCATTGGAAACATTTTTGAATGCTGGAGCGGCCCTTATTTGGATCAGCCTGACTCCGACTATTACCAGGTGGTGGCTCTGCGGGGCAAGACACAGGTGGTACTTCGTCCCCTGCAACTGGAGACATACATCAACGAGGGCATTGCGGAGGACAGTCCCTTGCATTGGCGCAGAGAACGGAAACGGCCTCTGCCTGGGCGCTTTATGACAGCGGAGCATCTGATCGCCCGGGTTCGCTATGAACGCGGCAAGGAAATCCGGAGAACCGGCGAGGAGGTGACGGCCTGGGTTCTTCCAGACCACACCATAGAAGGGAGGCCCAAACTCCAGGAAGTCTGCTGGAAGGCAATATACAACTTGGCGCTGCCGAAGGATTGGGAGCCTTGGGACGCGGAAACCATCAAACAGCTGGAGGAAGAAGACCTCCAAGCGAGGAAGGAGTTGGCCCAACGCTGGCTGGGAGAACAGCGAGGGTTGGAGCTATGAAACAAATACAATTAACAGAAAGCAGGTGTCAGTATGATTGGTGCAATAATCGGAGATATTGTCGGTTCCCGGTTTGAGTGGAACAACCATCGTTCAAAAGAATTTGAGCTGCTGCCGCAGCAGTGTTTCTTTACCGATGATTCCGTCATGTCTCTGGCGGTATGCGACGCGCTGCTGCGGTGCCAGCCGGACTTCAGCGGCCTTGGCGGGCAGGCGGTCCGCTCCATGTGCGAGATTGGACGGCCCTATCCGGACTGCGGCTACGGCGCTTCGTTCCAGCATTGGATGTACTCGGACAATCCCAAACCATATAACAGCTTCGGGAATGGGGCCGCCATGCGGGTGAGCGGCTGCGGCTATGCCGCAAGGTCTCTGGAAGAGGCGAAGGTTCTATCAAAGGCGGTAACGGAGGTTACACATAACCATCCGGAGGGGCTCAAAGGGGCCGAGGCAACGGCTGTGGCGGTTTTTCTCGCCCGTACAGGGAAAACCCTGGCGGAAATTCGGAAACATATTACAAAACATTATTACTCGCTTGATTTTACACTGGACTCCATTCGCGACAGCTATCAATTCAATGAAACCTGTCAGGATACCGTACCCCAGGCATTGGAGGCTTTTTTTGAATCGACCGGGTTTGAGGACGCAATCCGGAACGCAATCTCCATCGGCGGCGACAGTGATACGCTGGCCGCTATCACTGGCTCGGTCGCAGAAGCGTATTACGGAACGCCCAACCATATACGGCAAAAGGCCCTGACCTTCCTGGACGAACGGCTCTTGAAAATCCTGACGGATTTTGAGCGCGTGTATCCTGCCAATGGGTAAAGCATCCAAGTCCATAACGAAAACCTCCCGGCTGCTGGTGATATTCCATCTGTTCCAACATTGTCAGGAGGTCTCGTTTAAGGAGATTACCGATATGCTCCCGGTCAGCCAAAAAACCGCCTATCGGGATATTCGGCTGTTAAAACAGGCTGGCGTTCTGCAAATCCGCTACTCAAAAAGCCGGGAGGCGTTTGTCCCGACAGGTCTGGCTTTCACAGAGCCGGAGTGGCCGGAAAATCAGACGCAGAAGCGGTATCTGGAAAAAATCAGACGTCTGTGTACGCTGATGGTTCAAATCGAAGGGGCCGAGGACCCTATCGCATGGTATCGGACACAATACCCCGGCCTGTCTGACCGGACCCGTCAGCGGGATTTTAAGGAGCTGGACAAAATCGGCTATCAAATTGGCTACAACCCGCTCCGCAACCCGGACCGAGACTGGGACCCTCATTACGAACCGGGCTGGTATTATGAATTCCCCAGCGGTGCTTACGATATTACATTTTGAGGAGGAAACCGCAATGGAGAACATGGAATATTACACCCAGCGGCTGCAATGCAGCGACGAGGAAAAGGACGCCTGCCTGGAGACGGTGGCGAAGATTTTTCGTTTGCGGCTTTATATCCGCCGAAGTGGTGAGGTGGCTGCACAGATTTTTGCGGAAAAAGGAACGGACCCCTTTTTTTGCGCCTGTCTTCAAGAGTTCTGGGAATGTTCCTGGGACCATGACAGACTGGAGCGGCAGTTTTTGCGGTATCTGATGGCAGGAAACTACTGGGGCGGCGCTTTCTTGAACGCGGTGCTGATCTCACAGGGACTGCTGCTGATAAATCGGTATCAGGCAGGAGCCTACTTCCCCATAGATTGGGATGAGGTTCTTTGTGAGGAGCTGAGAGGCTACTTCGGCGCAGCATACCGGGAAAAGGTCGCAGCGGTAGTTGCGCAGGGAGAGGCTTGGTATACCCGGACCAAAAATAATTGGCCCTCCCTCATCCCGGAATTCGACAAGCTGACCGAATTGTCTCCCCAGCAAAGAGACCGTCTGCTCCGGCAGATTCCGGTTAGAACCCTGGAATATGCGCTGAAGGCTGGTGGAGTTGCTGTCAGCAAGTTCCTGTTGGACGGCGCAAAGGACCCGGAACAGCTGAAACAAGAGATGGATCATACCATAATATCCGCGGAGATGATAAGGGACGCGCAGAGAAGTATTTTGGAAAAAGCGGCTGATTTAGCGTAATTTGCCGTTGGAACGATATAAGGAGGAAACGACTATGGAGAACATGGAATACTACACCTGGCGGCTGCAATGTAGCGACGAGGAAAAGGACGCCTGCCTGGAAACTGTGGTGAAGCTGTACCATCTGTGTTGGTATCTGCGCAAAAATGGATTCCTGGCGGCGGCGGATCTGGCGGAAAAGGAAGAGGACG
>JAAWGR010000125.1 GCA_022795445.1 Oscillibacter sp.
TCAGACAATTCGAAATTCATCTTTGGAAGTATTCCCCGGTTTCTATCATGGCGACATCAGTATAAATCACCCAGATCTCTATGTTGAAAAAATGTACCGTTTAATTGAACAACTCTAAGTTTTAAATTTGTCGGGGGATTTCATCTTTATGGTGAAATCCCCCTTGACAAATGTTCTCTTGAGATGCGATAAAATTGGTCGCTACCTACAAGCGGCACTGGGTATGTACTGCTATCGGCTCCTGTACATGGATTGACTTTTACTGTATGCGCTGGTATATTGGAAGTATAACGATAGAAAAAAGCGCGTGTTCGGATGGAACGGTCAAATGAAAAATCCATGGGAAGAAATTCTGCTGGCTGATTATGAAAGTCATATGAAACTGGATTCGGTCAGGCAATTACAAGCCATGAACGGAATCCTGCAGGGACAGTTTGATGCTTATCCCATTTCCAGCGTAATGATTTTAGGCATCGCTGGGGGGTAATGAACTTGAGCATATCTCCAAAAACAAATTTGAAAAGGTATATGGCGTAGATGTTAATCCCTCTTACCTGAAAGAAGTTGTTCATATGTATCAATTTAATAGATGACGCTCATAGGCTGCCCAAAGTGGATCTGGTCATCGCAAACCTGCTGATTGAATATATTGGCTATGCGTGTTTTCAGAAAACACTACGGCATGTAAATCCATAGTATGAATCAACATTGAGGATCGTTGGATATCTGATTCACCATATCTTCACGTATTTGATCCTTTGGAACAGGTACATCATCAAATGGGGGAACAGGCGATAAAGAAGGCAATGTTTGAAATGGACTATCATGCAATTGGAACTTTGGAGCACATGCTTCCCAACAAGAAGAAATTCATACAATTCATACAAATTGATTTCAAAAGACAGCGTCGGGTCTGTGGGGAAGTTTCATATTCGGTAAAATGGCAGCGGTTGTGCTGTACGGTTTCCAGAGAGGTGAGGGTTATGGAAACAATTCGATACATCATCGCGCACGAAGAAGACGGCACGACCGTCCGGCATATTCTGCGCGCAAAATTGCATTTTTCCTCCCATGCCGTTTCACGCCTCACCAGGATTGAAAACGGCATTTTAGTGAATGGAAAACCTGTCCATACGCCATATATTGTGCGGATGGGAGATGAACTGTGCGTAAAAACTGGGGATCACCGTCCATCGAAAACGGAAATTACACCAGGGAACTGGCCCTTGCCCATCATCTGGGAGGATGGGCATTTATTGGTTGTGAACAAGCCGGCAGGCATGACTGCGCATGCCTCGAATTTTCTCCCGGACACCCCTACAGTGGCAGGCGCGCTCGCCTGGACCCGCGGAACCGATTTTATTTTCCATCCCGTCAATCGCCTGGATAAAGGGACGACAGGTCTGATGGTGGTTGCTAAGAGCGGCTATATTCATGATCTGCTCCGCCGCAGCCTACACACGGAGCGTTTCCAGCGTGAATATCGCGCCATCTGCGTAGGCGTACCCACCCCGCCTGTGGGGGTAGTTGATGCTCCGGTTGGCCGCGACGAAACTTCTGCTGTGGCCCGTAAAGTCCGTCCGGATGGTGCGTTAGCAGTATCGCATTATGAGGTCCTTACGGCAGGTGAAGAGCTTTCATATGTCCGTCTGGTTCCAAAAACAGGACGCACCCATCAACTGCGCGTACACATGGCGCATATTGGCTGTCCGCTTCTGGGTGACTGGCTGTATGGAACAGAGGCGCCGGAGGAAATTGCCCGTCCCGCACTCCATGCCCATACCCTTACATTGGTTCACCCCGTTACAAAGGAACTTCTGCGCCTAACTGCCCCTCTTCCCCCTGACTTCTGCCGCTGCCTCCGACGGGTTCCTTTTTCTTGAAAGAAAAAAGGAACCAAAAAGAACTTTAACACGTCAACATCATGGTACAGCTTGCCGCTTCGCTCCTCGACAACAACTGCCCCCAGGTTCGACAGAACCTAGGGGCAGCTCTCTTTACCGCATTGCGATTGTAATTTCTGTCTCCGCTGCCAGCTCGCCGCCAACGTATGCCTCACACTTGCAGGTGGCAATCGCTTTCTCCGCCCACTCACTTGCAAGCTTCGCATGAATCTCCAGCGTATCGCCTGGCATAACTTTTTTGCGGAATTTTACATTGTTGATTCCTAGGAACAGCGGCGTCTTTCCCTTATAGGCCGGTTTCGTCATCAGCACGATATCAGAGGCTTGCGCCGTTGCCTCCACAGTATATGCTCCTGGGAACACTGGATCGCCGGGAAAGTGGCCCTTAAAAATTTCCTTCTCCGGGTCAATCCAGTATGTAGCAACAATGTAATCCCCCGGCACCAACTCGCTCACCTCATCGATCAACAGGATTGGGTCCCGATGGGGAATGATTTTCATAACTTCTTCGTGGTTCAATTTTATCCGCTCAGACATACAACATCCTCCTTCGTTTCCGGCAGACGGAAAACACTTCCGAAAATTTGTGGTACCACCATTCACAAGAACACCCTTTTGTGGTATAATTATCATATGCTCTTTCTGGGCCTTTGTCAAGATTTGCAAAGCCCGAAAACGATACCATTATACTTGGGAAAGAAGGAGACCGCATGGCAAAAGAACAGGTATCCAGCATCCTCCGTGCCCTGCAAATCCTGGAATGCTTCGCAGATAACCGCACCGAATGGACTTTGAAAACCTTGGTAAACCACCTGAACCTCCCCACGACGACCGTCTACCGGCAGGTTTCCACCCTGACGGAACGGCAGTACCTGGTACAGGACCCCGTACGCAAAAGCTACCAGATTGGCCCGCGGCTGCTGCAACTATCCAGCGCCGTCGTAGGACAGTCCGACCTGCGCCGTATCGCCCGCCCGGAACTGGAAAAACTCAGCGCCGCCGTCCGGGAAACCATCAACCTCAGCGCCCTTTTGGAACGCGACATCTACTATTTAGATAAGGTGGAAACCCACCGTTCCATTGTCTGCAACACCCAGGTTGGTACCCGTGCCCCGGCCTATGCCACCAGTTGCGGTAAAGTCCTTCTGGCCTGTCAGGACCGTGCATATCTGGAACCCTATTTCCATTGGATGGCACAAGAAGCCCACCCCCTCACTGGCCGCACCATCACAGACCCCCAGCAGCTCCAAACGCAGCTGCAAAAGGTCCGCTTAGATGGTTACGCCATCGACGACGGGGAAATTGAAGTGGGCCTCATCTGTTTCGGTGCGCCGGTTTACAACGCCGACTGCCGGACGGTTGCAGCAATCAGCGTATCCGGCCCGGATTACCGTATGCGGGAAGACCAAGACCTGATGATCAGCGCGCTCAAGCACACAGCAGAAAACATCTCCCGCCTTTTAGGGTACCGGAAGGATACGCCCTAGCCCGCCTGCTCACGCTGAACGGATAACATCCTTATTTTTCGCAAAATACTCCACCCCGGAGTACAGCGTCGTCAAGGTAATGACCCAAACACAGGCCGTATCGATTCGTGAAACATACACATCGATAGGCAAAGCCGTGAGGGGCGCCGACGGGTCCTGGTAAGCGGCAAGCGGGGGACCCATCAGCAGCATTACGGCGATGCAAACCATCGTCGCGGCGGTCTTCACCTTCCCCGACCACCCGGCAGCAATCACCCGGCCGTTGTCCGACGCAATCATGCGCAGTCCGCTGACGGCAAATTCCCGGGTAATCACAATCATCAGCATCCAGGCGGGCATTCGTCCGCACTCTACAAACCACAGCATTGCCGCTACCACCAGGATTTTATCCGCCAGAGGGTCCGCAAACTTGCCAAAGTCTGTGACAAGGTTGTACTTCCGGGCAATTTTGCCGTCCAGCATGTCCGTCACGCTGGCAATGATAAAAATTGCCAGGGCTGCATAATCCGCGCCGGGAAATCCCCAGTACAGCACCGCCAGGAAAACCGGCGTCAGGATGATGCGCAGCATGGTCAATTTATTGGGCAGGTTCATCAATCTTCCTCCTCAGGATAGGCTCTGTCTTTCCAGTACCACCACTTCAGTTTCTCCGGCTCCCGAAGCTCATGTTCCGCATAATACACCGCCGCCCGCCAAACATACAGCGCACAGCGGTCCTCTTGATAGCCCTTCATCAGGCATTCCAGGCGGTACAGTTCTTCCGGGTCCCGGCCCCGCAGGTCGCATACCTGCCGGATACCCAGCTGCTCCATTACGCCGGCAATCCGCGGCCCAACGCCGGGAATCTCTTGCAGCGGACTTTTCATTCCACCCGTCCCCCCGTCAGTTCGCCGTCCATCACGCCGGTGAAACGCACCGTTACAAATTCGCCGGGTTCCGGTTCGGTCTCCGCAATAAAATACACCCGGCCGTCAATGTCCGGCGACTCGGCGTAGCTCCGGCCAAAATACATTTGCGCCTGGCCGTCAAAGCCCTCGCACAGCACTTCCCGTTCCGTGCCTAAGACAGATTCATTATATTCGTCGATCACATCCGACTGTACATCCACGGCGATTTCCGCCCGCCGCTGAGCCTCCTCCGTTTCTACATGCTCCATTTGGGCAGCCTTTGTGCCCTCCTCCGGAGAGAATGGGAACACGCCAGCCCGCTCGATTTTGGCCTCCCGCAGGAAGGCACACAGCTCCTCAAATTCCTCCGGCCCCTCGCCGGGCAGGCCGGTGATCAGACTGGTACGCAGAACAAGGCCAGGGATTTTTTCCCGCAGCGTCCGGAATAGGGCGGTAATCCCTTCCTTGGTGTCCCGCCGGTTCATGGCCTTGAGGATGCCGTTGTTGCAGTGCTGGATGGGAATGTCCAGGTAAGGCAGGATTTTCGGCTCTTGGGCGATGGTATCCACCAGTTCCTCCGTCACCTCGTCGGGGTAGAGGTAATGCAGCCGAATCCAATGGAAATCCAGCTTGCACAGCTCCCGCAGAAGCGCTGCCAGCAGGGGTTTTCCTTCCTCAAAATCGGTGCCGTAACGGGTGATATCCTGGGCAATTACCAGCAGTTCCTTTACACCGGCGGAAGCCAGCTCTGCCGCTTCATCCAACAATTCTCCCATCGGGCGGCTTCGGTACTTACCCCGCAGAGAGGGAATCACGCAGTAAGCGCAATGGTTGTCGCAGCCCTCGGCAATACGCAGATAGGCGTACCACGGCGGCGTAGAAAGAATACGCGCCCCGCCCTGGGCAGCAGTGTGGATGTTTCCGAAGCAGCAGGGCCGTTCCCCCTCCTCCAGCACGGCACGGGCGGCCTGGACGATCTCCTCATAGCTTCCAGTGCCTAACACGCCGTCCACCTCGGGCATTTCTTTCAAAACATCCTCCTTGTACCGCTGCGCCATGCAGCCGGTGACAAGGATTTTTTTCAGTCGTCCAGCCTGTTTCAGCGCAGCCAGCTCCAAGATATTGCCGATGGCCTCCTCGCAGGCCGACGCCAAAAAGCCGCAGGTATTCACTACCGCAAGGTCGGCCCCGTCGGGGTCAGCCCGCAGCTCAAACCCTGCCGCCTGGACAGCCGCCATCATTTGCTCGCAATTCACCTGGTTTTTCGCGCATCCAAGGGAAATAAACGCAATTTGTTTGCTCAAACGTTTTGTCCTCCATTTTCGTCCAGCGGCCCGCCGCGCCACGTTGGGTCGTCGGTGATGCCTAACAGGTAATCAGTAGATACCTGGAAATATTCTGCAAGCAGCACCAGCTTTTCAATTGTAGTGCCGCGGCCTCCGCTTTCCAACATGCTAATGGATTTATGTGTCAATCCCAAAACTTTTCCAAGCTCTTCCTGGCTAAGATGGGCTTCTTTGCGAAGTTCATATACGCGATCTTTCAATAAAATCGTGGTTTTCATAAATTACCCCTTGACTTGTTCCTTTAAGTGGAGTATACTCCACT
>JAAWGR010000126.1 GCA_022795445.1 Oscillibacter sp.
TCCATCCAGCATGCCACAATCCAATGTATATTTCATGTTCTACTCCTTTTTGGGCCAACAGTTAAGTAAGTTTCATACTGGTTTAATATTTACTCAGCACTATTTCAAATCAACACAAGGGAGAATTGGGATTTTCGGAAAGCAGCGTCTTTTTTCACACAGATAGGCCATTCCCTTTTTAAGGAATATTGATATTAATCGCTCTCTTTGAATCCCATTTTTCGATAGAAATCTAAGGCATTCGGACTACTGAACAAGTAAATATCGTCGCACTTGCTTTCATATTCATTCAAAATATGTGCAATCAGCTTTCCTGCAAGCCCCTGTTTTCGGAAGGCCTCATCCGTCATAACGGTTCCAAGCTGTATGTAATACTTGGGGACTCCGTTTTGAAAAAAGTGCATTCGGTTTACGGAAACATTTGACACAATTTTTCCGTCTTGCAGAAAGGAATACGGAATATAGTCGCCTTCAAAATATCCCCTGGCTACCCAATTTTCAAAGTCAAACCCGTAAATCTTCTGCGTGAAAACGTTTAACTTGTGCCGCAGCCTTTCATTTTCCATATAATTAACAATGAATTCCATCATTCTCTCCGTAAATGTCAACTGGCTGCATTAAATATATAACGGTTCGTTTTTGTTTTCAATCAATAGAAGGAATCCTTTTGCTTCCACATTGACATTTCCCAAACCCATCTTATGATAGAAATAACATCCTGGGAGAACATTTGTCAAGTGGAATTTTTTCAAATAGGTGAAATCCCCCCATTAAATTGCCGTTTATACCTTCCTGTCGTCAAAATAATTTTGGAGCCGTTGAAACAACATGTCCTTCAACATGTCCGAATTACATTTCGCAATAAGGTTTCGATAATCCTCCGTTGCTTCCGGCTTAAAAACGCTTTCTATGCAATGCAAGAATGTCCATTCTACTCCGGACATATGCTCTATGGGACTGCATTTGATAAGGATTTCAGCTTCTTCCCATGTTACCGGCCTTTCTATGGCGTCAACCGCTTCAACCCATTCCTCCCAGATTTGAATGGTATCCTCATTTGGAAACTCATTATCCTCAAAGCCTTCTGGCGGTACTCCTAACTTTTGAACCTTCTGTACAGCATCCTGCATCTCGCGTCCCTTCCCCCAATTGCCGTTTATCGAGTTAGCGCGAGTCCAGTATACCACCAATGCGGAGAACATTCAACTCTCGCTTAACATCTCAGAACAAAAACGCTGGTGGAACTCCACCAGCGTTTTTTCTAATCCAGTTATCATCTAATCCAGTTATCATTTGAAATGGTCCCGGACAATGATCATACGGTGTTCGCCCAATTCCTCCACCCTGCGGAGCTCCATCCCGCAGCGGAGCAGATCCGCCTGGGAGAAGCCGTTATCCATCATCTCCGGCGTGATGCAGTACAGGACCGTACCGCTCTCAGAGAGGAGATAGTGGGCAAGCTCCGTTTTGGACGGCGGTTTCTCCATCGCGCTCACCCAAAAGTAGGTGTTCCCGTCGACCAGTACCGTACCGCGTTCTATCAGAACATAGGCGTCCTCGCCAAGGTCTTCCGCCGCCGCGCCGGTTTCTTTCGCGAGAAAACGGCAAATGTTCGGCCCCCACTTGTTCTCATAGATACTCCGGGCATAATCGGTGTCGAACTCCCCGCGGGTCGATAGATTGCTGTAGAAATGCACTTGGCCATAACAGAGGAACACCTCATACTCCGGCGGGTTCTCTTGGTACCACTTTTCGGTTTCCAGCTCCGCCAGGAGCTCTCCCAAGGCTGTGATAAATTCTCCCGCGCCCGCCAGCGGAAGCTGGAACATATATGCGCCGGGCGTCTCTCCCAGGTTCTGGTTATAACCGCCGTTGGCGCTGTCGTAATCCAGCTCATACTCCCATTCTTCCGCCAAGCTGGACAGCGCCGTCATCAGCAGCCGGTCCGCGTAGTTGCTCTGGTACCCCAGGTTTCCCCGCTCCAGATCGCGCTCGCCGTCCTGGTAGGCGAAGAAATACTCATCCGGGCTGTCCGCCGGGGCGTAGATGCAGGCTTTTACATAGTCTTCATCCTCGGGATCGTCTTTCTCGGAATACCGGAAAGATTTGTCCGGAAAGGGCCGGATAAAATCGCGCTCCAAGTCCACCTCCAACCACTCCAAGCACTGTTCCTCCCAGGAAACCGAAGCAAACTTGCCGGAAATTTCCTTGACTGCTCCTACCAATACGCTGCCCACGCCGCCAACAATCAAAAGGCCCAAGAGCACAACGCTGAAAATCCGCGCTGCGCGTTTGCCCGCAGTTTCCTGCGGACGGTATTTACGACGCATTCGGTGTTTCTCCCGGCGGCCTATGCCTAACAGGTGGTACAGCCGCCGGTACTCCGGCCGGTTCACGCCTTTTTCAAAGCCATACGCCTCAAAAATAGCCCGCCGGATGTCCTGGGAAAGCTCTGGGTTCTGTTCGATAAAATCCTCCAGAGTAAAGACGAAATCCAAATTGCCCCGGACGTTCCAGAACACCGCGCACCCCAAAAACTTCCGCCACTCCGCAAGCGGCGCGCCGGTAGCGTGCAGCAGCTCCAAAGCCTGCGCCGCCGCCATGACCGCCTCCCAGGCGGCCTGTTCGTCGTTAGAACGCCGCCGCTGTTCCTCCTCCTGGGCGGCATAGCGGTCACGGTTCTTACGGCGCAGTTCCTCCAGCTTCCGGCGGCGGGCCTCCTGGGCTTCCGCCTCGCCCTCGGCAAACAGGCGGTCATAGTCCCAATCCAGCTCTTCCGGTTCTGGTCCAGCCGGTTCCTGGCCTTGGAAAAGCTCCTCGTAATCCCAATCCGCCTCTTGAGGCTGTGCTCCATCCGGTTCCTGGCTCCCGTCCGTTTCCTGAAAATCGTCCTCCCGGGCAGGGAAACGCCACGGCTGCGGCGCCGTTTTTTCCGGTTCCGGCTCCTTCCGTGGATGCAGGTTTTGCCGTGCTGCGCGGCACGCCGCTTGATAGGCGCTGTGCAGGCGCTGGAACCCATCCGGGTCCTCTTCCGGGTGACAGTCCTTCAGCCGCAGGGCATAAGCCCGGCGAATCTCCGTCAGGTCCGATGGCCCGGGCAGGCCCAGCTCGTTCCATGGCCAATTCACAGCTCATCCTCCTCGAATGGCTCCGGCGGCGGAAGGGCCGCGTCACCGATGTAGGCCTCCACCTGATCAAAAAACTGGTCGATCTTCTTCGTGGCCTTGGCGATCCGCAGCGCCTCCTGGCTGGACAGATGCTGCTGGTACCAATCCAGCATCTGCCCCACTTCCTCCCGCAAACCGCCGACGGTAGCGGCAAACAGCCGCTCGCCCCGGGCCAGCATGGCGCGGCACTCCTCCTGCTCCCGGGGGTGAAGCTTGAGCTTTGACAGCTCCTGCAAACGCCGCTGGGCTTCTTCCGGAGCCATGTCCTTGTTTTGCAGGACGAGGCGTTCCATCTGCCCGGCTTCATTGGCGACCTCCACTTCCAGGAGGCCATTGATGTCATAAGTAAACCGGATTCGCACAGACTGCTGTCCTCTGGGCGCAGGGGGCACTTTCAGCACCAGCTGTCCTAAGAGGGTATTGTCGGCGCAATACCGGTGTTCTCCCTGGTAGATGCGGATATCCACCTTATCCTGCCCGTCCCGGACGGTGTAATAAACGCCCATTTTGCTGGTTGGCAGGACGCTGTTGCGTTCAATGATAGGGGACATGAGGTCCCGGGCGGATTCACTGGCGTTGTACCGGGCAACCCCCAAGGTAAAGGGACAGACGTCGGTCAGCACCAGCTCTTTCAAATCGCCGGTACGGGCCTTGATGCCCGCGCAGATGCCGGCGCCTAGGGCGATGGCTGTATCTGGGCGGCTGTCCCGCGACGGCTCTTTGTGCAGGAAGCGGGAGATGTAACGGCGCACCACCGGCATATGGCTGGAACCGCCCACCATCACAAGATCGTCCAGCTCCTGGTAGGAGATGCCCGCGTCCAGGAACACCCGCTGGATGGGCGCAATCATGCGCTGGAAGAGGGCGCCGCTTTTGCGGATCAGCCATTCGTTGCTCAGCGTCAGAGCGCCGGAGATTTCCCCGTCGTCCACAGACATGCCGACAATCTCTTGGTGGGTCAGCGCCATTTTGCAGGTCTCCGCCTGCCGGGTGATCATCTCCTGCTGGCGTGGGGACAAGCGGTCGAAATCCAGCCCGCAGTCCTCGCAGAAGCCCCGGGCAATCGCCTGGTCGAAATCCTCGCCGCCCAGACGGTTGTCGCCGCTGACAGCGGTAACGCTGACCACATTTCCGAAGCGTTCCACCAGGGAAACGTCCAATGTACCGCCGCCCAGGTCGAAAACCAGGCAGACCTTATCCTGTTCTCCCTCGCTGATATGGCCCGCCACAGCGGCAGCCGAAGGTTCGTTCACCAGCCGCTCCACTTTCAGGCCCGCCAAAGCGGCGGCACGTTTCGTAGCAGCCCGCTGTGCCTCTGCAAAATAGGCCGGGACGCTGACCACAGCCTCTGTCACCGGTTCGCCCAGGTATGCCTCAGCGTCCTCCCGCAGGCTGCGGAGGATGAAAGAGGACAAGTCTTCCGGCCGGAAGGCGCGGCCTGCCAAGGTATAGGTTTTCGCGGAACCCATAAAGCGTTTGAAGCGGGCGGCGGAGCAGTCGGGGGCGGAGACCAGGCGGTCCCGCGCAGCGCGTCCGACCAGGATTGTGCCGTCGCTGTCGATGCTGACGGCGCTGGGCGTCAGGAAATCCCCCGCGGCATTGGGGATCAGTTCACTTTTCCCGTTCCGCCAGACGGCGGCCAGACTGTTGGTCGTTCCAAGGTCGATTCCAATAATTGCCATCGGTTGTTCCTCGCTCCTTCCGCCGCCCTGGGGCGGCTATGGGTAGTTTTTATTTTCATATTATAACGCAGGGGATTCCAAATTTCAACCTCTGATACACATCCTGCGGCTTCCGGGAAGGACAGCGGCGTCTCCGGCGGGCGCAGAATTTCAGCAGAATTGTGAATTTTCAAAAAAATCTACCAATTTTTCTGGCAACCCCCGGCGGTGTATGTTATACTGTACGCTGTAAAATTAGCTGGAGAAATCCACTTTACTTTTTATAAGGAGGTTCTTATCCTATGGCGAACCATGTGGCCGTTACGATCTGCGGCGCAGAATACACCTTTGTCGCCGAAGAATCCGCCGCTTATATGCACAAGATTGGCGCTTATGTGGGAGAAAAAATGGAGGAGATCCTGGCCTCCAGCAAAGTTGGCCGCACAGATGCCGCTGTTCTGACCGCCGCCAACATAGCTGACGAACTTTTTAAAGCCCAAGCCGCTGCTGAACAGCTCCGCCGTCAAATCAAGAGTTATGTCGACGAAGCCTCCAAGGCGCAGGGCCAGGTCACTGACCTGAAGCGGGAAGCGGTCCGCCTTCAGAACGAGGCGACAAAGACACAGGGGGTCATCAATACTTATAAGAGTGAACTTACCCAAGCAAAAGAGGAAACGGCCAAAGCGCGAGGCGAAGTCGATACCCTCAAGGAAGAACTTGTCCGCGCTAAAGAAGCCTCTGCACAGGCACAGAGTGAGGCGGATGGGCGAAAGGAAGAAATCACGCGCCTCAAGGAAGAAGCCAGGCAGGCGCAGGAAGAAATCACACATCTCAAAGAAGAATCCGCACGTTTCCAAGATACCGCCGCACAGGCGCAAAGCGAAGCCAGCCGCTTGAACGATGAGATCACACGCCTCAAAGGCGAGGCCGCACAGGCGCAGGAGGAAATCACACTTTTCAAAGAAGAATCCGCACGTTTCCAA
>JAAWGR010000018.1 GCA_022795445.1 Oscillibacter sp.
CGGTAAGGGGAATTTCTGAGCTGGAGCGGGCAACGAGGCTCGAACTCGCTACCTCCACCTTGGCAAGGTGGCGCTCTACCAGATGAGCTATGCCCGCAATGGTGCCCAGAGCCGGAATCGAACCAGCGACACGCGGATTTTCAGTCCGCTGCTCTACCAACTGAGCTATCTGGGCAAATTACCCCCCAGGGGCCCGTGAGAAGCAGAACTTCCCACGGATATGGCGACCCGGAACGGGCTCGAACCGTCGACCTCTAGCGTGACAGGCTAGCGTTCTAACCAACTGAACTACCGGGCCATTTTAACCGCCCTTCACAAAAAGGGCTATGGTGGGAACAACTGGACTCGAACCAGTGACCCCCTGCTTGTAAGGCAGATGCTCTAACCAGCTGAGCTATGCTCCCAGGCGGCTGCCGGCGTTTTTTCAACGCCAAACGGCAAGAGTTATTATACGAAAAAAGCCCTGATTTGTCAAGAGGGTTCTGCGAAAAATTTCCGGTTTTTTTCCGGCCTAGGCAGATTTTGCCGCCAGCCCTTGTCCTCCAAGGCACGCAAGGAGGTCTTATCGCCTCCTGCTCGTTAGCCTCGGACGAGTCCTGTGGAAAATTCCGCGTTGATTTGGGCGATCTCCTTCTTGCCTTCGATATAGGGGCGGTAGATTTCGTCGATCCGTCCGCCGCCGCGGTTATCGCAGCCGCTGCAATAATCACACGCGCCGCCGCAGGCTGACAACGCTTGGGCAACAATTTTTTCCCGTTCTTCACGGGTCGTATCCTTAATCAAAATAGACTTCATTTTGTTTCATAAACCTCCTTTACCCGTGTTTAGCTTGGTTGATTGCCGCAGATTTTATACCGTTGGCTTCTATTTTCATATTCACCTGAAAAGTTAATTTTTCCCAGCTTTCGGAAGGAAGAAAAGGAAGTTTTTCCGGGCAAACTTGATTTGTTCATAGTTTTGCACTATAATAGAAAAAATTCCTCTGTTTTTCCTTTGTTCAAAATTTTTTACGTCCCACTTTTGCCGAGTACGAAAGGAGAATCCGAATGGCCTTTATTTTTCGCGGGTTTGACCCCAGCGCCTTTGGCGGCGGCTTCAACCCGGCAGGGTTCCAGGGAGACGCCAATCCCCGCCCGAAACGTCCCCGCAAGCCCCGCCGCGCCATCAAAAGCGGCTTCACCCGGACGCTGATCAACCTGGCGGTTACGCTGGTGGTTGGCCTGGTGTATTTTTACTTCGAGCTTCCTGCCTTGAACTTCCATGCAGAGGAGTTCTATGTGTTTGCATTCCTGCTCTGCATTGTCTACTGTGCTTGCGCTGTGTTTACTTCCGGTTTTCAGGGGGACGGCGGCGCAAAGGGTTACTTTAAATTCGTCCGAAAACAGTGTGCAGTACCATTTTTGGCAGCGGTCCTGCTGACTGCAACGATCGCCTTGGGGGCAATTGCCTCTTGGGTTGTCCTGCGGGCGGGCGCCTACAGCAAATTGCTTCCTTTGGAGGTCGGTGACTTTACCGCCGAGGTGGAAGAAATTTCTTACGACCAGATCCCGATGCTGGACGACGGTTCCGCTGCCCGCCTGGGCAGCCGGAAGCTGGGCGAATTGGCCGATATGGTTTCCCAGTTTGAGATCCTGCCCGACTACACCCAGATCAATTATCGGGGCCGCCCAGTGCGGGTGACCTCCCTGCGGTATGGCGATTTGATCAAATGGTTCACCAACCGCGGCAACGGCCTCCCTGCTTATATCATCATTGACATGGTGAGCCAGGAGGCGGAGATCGTCCGTCTCAGCGAAGGCATGAAGTATACCACTGCCGAACATTTCGGCCGGAACCTGTACCGGCATCTGCGGTTTCACTACCCTACCATGATGTTTGACGAGCCGGTTTTTGAGATCAATGAGGAGGGGACGCCGTATTGGATCTGTCCCCGCATTGTCCGCACCATTGGCCTGTTCGGCGGAACGGACGTCAAGGGCGCGGTACTGGTGAATGCGGTCAGCGGCGAGCACGCGTATTACGAACAGGTGCCCGGTTGGGTCGACCACCTGTACTCTGATGGAATCATTATCCAGCAATACGATTTCTATGGCATGTACCACAACGGTTTCCTGAACTCCATCTTCGGGCAGAAAGATGTGACTGTCACCACGGATGGCTCCAACTACCTGGCAATCGACGACGATGTGTATATGTACACCGGCATTACCTCCGTCACCTCCGACGAGTCGAACATCGGCTTCATCCTCTCCAACCAGCGAACAAAAGAGACCCGTTTTTACGCGATTGCAGGCGCGGAGGAATATTCAGCCAAGGCCTCCGCGGAAAGCCAGGTGCAGCAGATGCGGTATGAAGCCACCTTCCCGCTGCTGCTCAACATTGCGAACCAGCCCACATATTTCATGGCTCTCAAGGGCGGGGACGGCCTTGTTAAAATGTTTGCCATGGTCAACGTCCAGCAGTATGACATCGTTTCCACCGGTTCCACCGTTGCCGATTGCGAAAACAATTACCGCCAGACCCTGGCCCACCGCGGCCTGGTCGGCGCGGGACAGCAGACCGCCGTCTCCGGCGAGGCCCAGCAGCAAAGCGGCAAGATCATTGAAATCCGCAGCGCAGTCATCGATGGCAACACCCATTACTACGTCCGGATGGAAGGCAGCTTGGGTTATCTGGACTTCAACGCGGCCGACGTTCCTACCGCTGTGCTGCTGAATGTAAACGACAAAATCCGCTACACCTACGTCCTGGATAGTGCCGAATTCCCCGAGCAGGGGATTATCCCAGCCACGGCGTTTGAATACGAGGAGGGGGAATAACCTGCCTCTACAGTACGGCCCCCCGCAGCGCCAGTACGGCCCGTCCGCCGATGCGCACAGAAACTTGGCTGTTGGCATCGTCCAGACGGCTCAGGATTTCCGACGGCTTCCCCATTGCCTCTCCCTGGATAAAACGGTTCTGTGCCCCGGATGCAATGCGTCCGCGGCGGTACAGATAGTACGTCAGCGCCCCGTTGGAGGTCCCTGTCGCGGCCTCCTCCGGGATGGCGTACAACGGCGCAAAGTTCCGGCAGTGGGCGGTAACGTCGTCTTCGCCAGGGCAAAATATGTGGACGCCCACCACCCCATACCGTTCCGACAGGCGGCAGACGGCGGCCGCGTCCTGCTGCGCCCGGTTCAAAATTGCAATTTCCCGGACCGGAAGCAGGATATCCAGCAATCCGGTGCTGACCGCCTGGGGCGCAAGCCCCTCCGGACGGTCTGCCAGGGTGAGGCCGTAAGCGGCGTACAACTCCGCCTGTTCTTCCTCCGAAAATGTCCGGCCCTCTGCGGGCGAGGCCATATCCATCCAGACCGACTCCGGCTGGACGTCGATTTTCAAATCTCCCGACCGGGTGTGCAGTGCGTATTCTCCCGCCGGAACAGCGCCCGCTTCCCGCAGGACGGTAAACGAGGCAATGGTCGCGTGTCCGCAGAGGTCCACCTCCTCCGCCGGAGTGAAGTACCGGATATGAAAACAATCCCTCCCTGTGCGCCGGACGAAAGCAGTCTCCGAATGCTTGAGTTCTCCTGCAAGACCGCGCATAAAATCCTCTGGCGGGAAGCGGTCCCCGTCCAGCAGGACGACCCCTGCCTGGTTTCCGGAAAACCGGACGCTGGTGAAGGCGTCTGCTACGAAAAATTCCATCTGGATAACCTCCCATTTTTTAGAAAATACCGCCGTGTTTTTGATGGAAGAATCCTCCAAGAGCAAAACCGGCCCGATGCGGGATGCACCGGGCCGGTTGTTTTTGCGGTTTGATCAGAAATCAGGGCTGCTTCCGGCTGGCTTCCTTGGGAACAACGCACACGCCTTCCGCAACGCAGACAACGATGGGTTCTTCCAGGAAATCGGCGGCGGAGGGGCTGATGTCCGGACGGGTGGCGATCACTTTACGGGCCTCGAAGCGCATTTTGCGGGAGGTGTTGCCGATGTGGGTGACTTCGCCGTAAGCCTCGATGTAGTCGCCGGCGTACACCGGAGCCTTGAACTCGATGTTGTTGTAGGCGCAGAACAGGCCTTCGTCGCCGTCGGTCAGGATCAGCAGCTCCGTGGCCACGTCGCCGAACAGGTGGACCATGTGGGCGCCGTCGACAAGGTTGCCGCCGTAATGTGCGTCTTTCGCGGACATGCGGAGGCGGATGGTCGAGGTGTACTTCTTTTCTGCCATGATGAACCACTCCTTATTTTTGATCAGATTTTCTGGGAGGCCGCTGCGGCCATTCGTCAGATTAACTGCCTGCCATTGTATCCCATGTTTTTCGTTTTGTCAACAATTACAGCATATTTTGGAAAAATTGTAAAATCAGCCGCCCGCCGTAAACCAGCAGTACCGCACCGCAAAGCAAGTTGATCAAACGCAGGATTTTACTGTTGAACCGTGCGGAGAACACTGAGATTACAAGCGTTACGCCGGTAAACCACAGCACGGAGGCCGTCGCTGAACCAAGGACAAGCTGCATACCGCCCGCGCCGGGATTTCCGGCCCGGAAGCTACCGAACAGCATCGTGCCGTCAATCAGCGCCTGGGGGTTCAGCCAGGTAACGGCGAACGCCTTCCATGCCAGGCGGGGGAGGGGGATGCTCATGTCCAGGCTATGGTCCATGGAGGGCTTTTCCCGCATCAGGCCAAAGCCGATCCACATCACGATCAGCCCGCCGACGAGCAGCACGGCCAGCTGGAGCCACCGGAACCGCTCCACCACCGCGCCGATGCCGAAGTAGCAGGAAAAACACAAGCTGATGTCAAAGAAAATCACGATCAGCGCAATCAAAAGGGCCCGCTTCCGGGGCTGGGTGAGGGCGGAGTTGATGACGAATAGATTCTGCATTCCAATCGGCGCCACGTAGGCCAAGCCGATGATGAGACCCTGGAAATAGAGCTGCATAGAGAAAACCTCCTGTTCAAAAAATGGATGCGGTTGATGGGTTCAACCAAAAAAACGCTTCTTGCGGGCGAGTTCCCGCTGTGGTAGGATGATAGCACAAACCGGCCGTGCCGGGCAAGAACGAAGAAAAACCGTAGCAGGTAAGGAGGAACGGACTTATGGCAGTCCCACACGAAAACTGTCCCTGTATGGAGACCTGCCCGCTGAACCGTGCGTTAAAGCTGATCGGCGGGAAGTGGAAGATGCAGATCCTCTGTGCCCTCCACAACAACGGGCCTACCCGCTATAACCAGCTCAAGCGGAGCCTGGACGGCGTGTCCAACACAGTGCTGGCGTCGGCCCTGCGGGAACTGGAGAAGGATGGGCTTGTCATCCGCCGGGAGTACCTGGAGGTTCCCGTCCGAGTGGAATACGAGGCGGCGGAACGCTGTAAGCCCCTCTTTCCGCTGCTGGACGCTTTGGGGGATTGGGCGGCGTCGTTCTGACCCTCCGCACCGCTGGAAGCAGTTGACAAACGCTTCCGGCGGCTTTATGATGAAAGCACAAAATTCCGCGGACTGCGTGAAAGGAGGCGCCTCTTTTTGAAAAAACTGCTGGCCCCCCTGGTGGGGGATGCGCCGCTGGTGACGGTGATCGGCCTGTGTAAGAACGCGGGCAAGACCACGGCCCTGCGTCGCCTGATGGTGGAACTGGGGGAGGAGCGCTTGGGCCTGACGTCCGTGGGCCGGGACGGCGAGGCCACCGACCTGGTCACTGGGACGGAAAAACCAGACCTGTACATCAAGCAGGGAGACCTGTTTGCTACGGCCCGGGGCATGATGACCCTTTGCGACGTGACATTGGAAGTCGCGGGACTGACCGGCGTTCGGACGCCCTTGGGAGAAGTGGCCATCTTCCGTGCTCTGTCCGACGGGTATATCCAGCTGGCAGGACCCTCCGCCGCCGGACAGCTGCCGCCCTTGTGCGAACGCTTCGCCGCCCTGGGGGCCTCCCGTGTGCTGATCGACGGCGCGGCGGGACGCAAATCCCTGGCCGGTGCGGGCGTGGAGGGCACGGCCATCCTCTGCACGGGGGCCTCCCAGGACCGGGACATGGAGCAGGTGGTTGCCGAGACGGCCCATATCTGCCGCCTGTTTTCCGCCAAGCGACCGGAATCCCCAGGGCTGCGGGCAGCCCTCGACGGATGTGCCGCCCGCTTCGCTTTGTTCGGCCCGGAGGGGGAGCCGTGGGAACTGCCCGCGGACGAAACCGGCGCGCCCCGTTGGAACAAGCTGCCTCGGGAACGCTGTATGCTCTGGGCAGCGGGAGGGATCACGGACCCGCTGCTGAAGACTCTGGCCCGCCGGGGCGCGCCTTTGACCCTGGCCGCGGCGGACGCGACCCATGTGCTGGCGGGCCGTGCGGTGTTGGATTTGTTTACCCGCACTGGCGGGACACTGACTGTGCGCCGCGAACTGCCTTTGGCGGCGGTGGGAGCGAATCCCTGGTCGGCCTATGGGTGGCACTTTGACCCGAACCGTTTTATCGACGCCCTGCGGCAGGCACTGACGGTGCCGGTGGTGAATGTGAAGGAGGATTAACATGGAACTGACCCTCGAACTGCGGGAAAATGCAGGGCTGCAATGGGTCCTGGACGATTTAACCCCGATGTCGCCCTTCGGGCGGGCTGCCGCCCGGACGCCTGTGTGGTACGGTCCCGGTGAGGAGGCCGCGCTGGAAAGGGAATTGGACAACGTGGATTTGGCTTTAGGCCTCTGGAAGGCGGCGGACGGGACGCCGCTGCGCAGGGTGACCCGCTGCCTGCCGCTGTTCCATGATATCCGCGGCTCCCTGGACCGGGACCCGGATAACCCGTTCGACCTGGTGGAGCTGTTTGAAGTGAAGCACTTCCTTGTGACGCTGGAACAGCTTGCGGAGGCGTACAACGCGCTGACGCCGTTCGCGGGGCTGTCCCTGCGGCCGATGGACGCGGCGTTGGACCTGCTGGACCCGGAAGGGCGGCGGCTGCCTGCGTTCTCGGTTGTGAATTCGTATCATGAGGGCCTTGCGCCGCTGCGGGAGGAAAAATCCCGGCTGGAGCGGGAGATCCGGACGGCTGGGGAGGCGGACAAGCCCGCGCTGCTGGAACGCCGCCGGGTGCTGACGGTCCGGGAGGACCAGATGGAGCTGGAAGTCCGGGCGGTACTGACCAAAAAACTGATGGCCTATCAGACGGAATTCCTGGAAAATATGGAGGCCATTGGGCATATAGATTTACTGCTGGCCAAGGCGCGGCTGGCACAGCGGAACCGCTGTGTGCGGCCGGAACTTTCCGCTGACGGCGCCCTCGCGCTCCGCGGCCTGCGGCATCCGCAGGTAGAGTCCGACCTCGCCAAACGGGGGGATGAATTTACGGCGCTGGATTTGAAGCTGGGAGGCGGCTGCACCGTGATTACCGGAGCCAACATGGGCGGCAAAACCGTTTCCCTGCGGGCGGCGGTACTGAGCCAATTGCTGTTCCAGTGCGGGTACTTTGTGTTTGCGGAATCGGCCAGATTGCCGCTGTTTGAAAACGTGGCGCTGATTCTGGCGGACAGCGGACCTGGCGCGGGCGGCTTGTCCTCCTTCGGCCGGGAGGTGCACCTTCTGGATGGATTGCTGCGGCAGGCTGGGGAAGGCCGCTTTTTCCTTGCGCTGGACGAATTCGCCCGGGGAACAAATCCCCAGGAGGGCGCGGCCCTGGCCCGTGCGCTGGTGCGGCACCTGAACGGGCTGGACTGCGTGGCGCTGATGACCACCCATTACGACGGCGTGTCCGACGTGGCGGGAGCCCATTACCAGGTGGCCGGCCTTGTGCGGGAGCTGGAGGGCGACGAACAGGACGACCCCCGCCGCCGGATTGCCCGGCGGATGGATTACCGGCTGCTGAGCGCCCCTCCCGGCGCGCCTTGCCCAAGAGACGCGCTGCGGGTATGCCGCCTGCTGAAGCTGGACCCGGAACTGATGGAGCTGTTCCAGGCCGACTTGTGAAAAATGTGGCAAAAGCGCGTGGAAAGCCCCTAGAAAATTCAGGAAATCCTGCCAGAAAAGTTGCTTGGAAAAAATTTGGCGAAATACTTGACAAATCTTGAAGGATGCTGTATAGTGATTTTAGTAAAGTTGAACAACTACCACAGCGGTTGTAATTGAATAGCATGGATAGAGGTGCGGAGCGCAAGGTAGCAGGCCGATGAGAAGGACCGGCGGGTCCAAGGCGGTTTGTGAATGTCCGCTTCGCCGAAAGAGGTTCGTGTTCCGCACGGCACAGCCTCTTGGACGGTCACACCTAGAGTGTGCCGGCTGTCATGAAGCGCATGGAGTGCTATTTATGCCTGCCGAAATTGCCGGATTCCGGAGTTTCGCCGCGGGTGTAAATAGCATTTTTTGCTGGATTGGAGCGCTATCCACTCCGTATGTGAAAGCATACAGGGTGCGGTAGCGTTTTCTTTACCAATTCACAGGGAAATCCTGGAACTTAGAGAAGGAGGAGTGTTTATGAACAAGCTCATTGTCACAGCGGCCATCTGCGGCGCAGAGGTCACCAAGGAGCAAAACCCCGCCGTTCCCTACACCGTGGAGGAGATGGTGCGGGAAGCGAAGAGCGCTTTCGACGCCGGCGCAGCCATCATCCACGTCCACGTCCGGACGGACGACGGTACCCCCACCCAGGACCGGGAACGCTTCCGCGTGGTGCTGGACGCCATCAAGGCGGCCTGCCCCGGCGTGATCCTGATTCCCTCCACCGGCGGCGCGGTAGGCATGACCCCCGAGGAACGCCTCCAGCCCACCGAGCTGTTCCCTGAAATGGCGACCTTGGACTGTGGCACCTGCAACTTCAGCGACGATATCTTTGTGAACGATATGCCCACCATGCGGGCCTTCGGCAAGCGGATGCTGGAGAACAACATTAAGCCGGAGTATGAGTGCTTCGAGATCGGACACCTGGACACCGTGCTGACGATGGCCAAGAAGGGACTCGTCCCCGGCGCGCCGATGCAGTTCAACTTCGTGCTGGGCGTTCCCGGCTGCGCTCCCGCCACCGTGGGCAACCTGGACTATCTGGTCCGCCAGATCCCCGCCGGTTCTACCTGGACCGCTACCGGCATCGGACGCCACGCCTTCACTCTGGCCGCAGCCGCCATCGCCATGGGCGGCAACGTCCGCGTCGGCTTCGAGGATAACCTGAACATCGCCCGCGGCGTCCTGGCCAAGAGCAACGGCGAACTGGTGGAGAAGGTCGTCCGCATCGCCAAGGAGCTGGGCCGCGAGATCGCCAACCCCGACGAGGCCCGGGAAATCCTCTCCCTGAAGAAGTAAACCCCAAATCAAATTTTTCCATCATTCAAACCCAATCCATAAATTTTTTAACAGGAGGACAATTATTATGCAGAAGAAGGGCAACAAGTACGGCACACACCGCGTCATCGAGCCGAAGGGCGTGCTCACCCAGGCCGCTCAGAAGATCGACAACAACATGGACGAAATCTACTCCAACGAGATCCTCTGCAACGTCACCGCGCTGAACATCGACTCCGCTTCCTTCACCCAGATTTCCGACGCCTGCGGCGGCGATGAAGCGAAGATCGGCGAAATGATCATGGGCATCGTGGCCGAGCGCGGCAAGCAGCAGAATCCCGTCACCGGCTCCGGCGGCATGTTCATGGGCAACGTGGCCAAAATCGGCGACGACCTCAAGGGCAAGATCGACCTCAAGGAGGGCGACAAGATCGTCTCCCTGGTCTCCCTCTCCCTCACCCCGCTGAAGATCAACAAGATCAAAGCCATCCACAAGGAAATTGACCGCGTGGACGTCGACGCCCAGGCCATCCTGTTCGAGAGCGGCATTTACGCCAAGATGCCCGACGATATGCCCGAGCCCCTCGCCCTGGCCGCTCTGGACGTGGCCGGCGCCCCCGCCCAGGCCCGCAAGCTGCCCAAGGAAGGCGACAGCGTACTGATCCTCGGCGCCAACGGCAAGTCCGGCGTGCTCTGCGGCTATGAGGCCATGAAGAAGGTCGGCCCCAACGGCAAAGTTATCGGCGTCGTCCGCAACCCCAAGCAGGTCCCCGACCTGAAGGAACTGGGCGTTTACACCGACATCATCGTCGCCGACTGCACCCGCCCTGTGGACGTGATGGAAGCTGCCCTCGCCGCGAACGGCGGCAAGGAATACGATATCTCCATCTGCTGCGTCAACATCGAGAGCTGCGAAATGTCCGCCATTCTCCCCGTCCGTGACGACGGCCTGGTCTATTTCTTCTCCATGGCCACGTCCTTCACCAAGGCGGCCCTGGGCGCGGAAGGCATCGGCAAGGACGTTACCATGATCGTCGGCAACGGCTATACCAAGGACCACGCGGAGATCACCCTGAACGTCATCCGTGAAAACGCCAAGCTCCGCAAGCTGTTCGAGGAGAAGTACGTCTAAAAACGCAAATCCAATCCCACCCAACCAGAACGGCGGCTTTGTCCCGCAAATTGGAAAACTGGAGGTAATATTATGAAAGTTTCTCGCCGTGCCGAACTGTTCCCGGGCGTGACCGACGCCGAGTGGAACGACTGGAGATGGCAGGTCAAGAACCGGGTAGAGACCCTGGAAGACCTGAAAAAATATGTGTCCCTGACCCCTGAGGAGGAAGAAGGCGTCAAGGCGTGCCTGGGCACCCTGCGTATGGCCATTACGCCCTACTATCTCTCCCTGATCGACCCCGACGATCCCCATGACCCCGTCCGCCGCCAGGCGGTGCCCACCGGCGCGGAGCTGCATCAGGCAGAATCCGACCTGCTGGACCCCCTGCACGAGGATGAGGATTCCCCGGCCCCCGGCCTGACCCACCGTTATCCGGACCGCTGTCTGCTGCTGATCACCGACCAGTGCTCCATGTACTGCCGCCACTGCACCCGCCGCCGCTTTGCCGGCCAGAAGGACGCGGGCCTCCCGGTAGATCAAGTCGATCAGGCCATTGAGTATATCCGCAAGACGCCCCAGATCCGTGACGTCCTGCTCTCCGGCGGCGACGCGCTCCTCTGCTCCGACGACCGCCTGGAATACATCATCAGCAAGCTGCGGGAAATCCCCCATGTGGAGATCGTCCGCATCGGCTCCCGGACGCCGGTGGTCTGCCCCCAGCGTATCACCCCTGAGCTGTGCAACGTGCTGAAGAAGTACCATCCCGTGTGGCTCAACACCCACTTCAACCATCCCAACGAGATCACCCCGGAATCCGCCAAAGCCTGCCAGATGCTGGCCGACGCCGGCGTCCCCCTGGGCAACCAGAGCGTGCTGCTGGCCGGCGTGAATGACTGCGTGCATGTCATGAAGAAGCTGGTCAACGAGCTGGTAAAAATCCGCGTCCGCCCCTACTATATTTACCAGTGCGACCTGTCTATGGGCCTGGAGCACTTCCGCACCCCCGTCAGCAAGGGCATCGAGATCATCGAGGCGCTGCGGGGCCATACCTCCGGCTTCTGCGTGCCGACCTTCGTGGTGGACGCCCCGGGCGGCGGCGGCAAGACTCCCGTTATGCCGCAGTACGTCATTTCCCAGACGCCGCATAAGGTCATCCTCCGGAACTATGAGGGTGTTATCACAACGTACACCGAGCCGGATAATTACGTGGAAACCTGCCAGTGTGAGGCGTGCAAGGCGGAGCGCGAGGGCAAGCGGAAAGTGAAGCTCATGGGCGTTGCCGGTTTGGAACGCGGGCAGCAGCTCTCTATGGAGCCTGCCGGCCTGGAACGGCACGAGCGGTCCCATCACGAATAATCCCTCTCCCTGTATCCGTCCCCAGCGGCAGGACCGCTGGGGACGGTACAGACCGTTTCCTATAAAACACAAGGATAGGAGTGTGAGCCTTTGGAATCGAAATTGAATCTTGATTTTAAGCTGGTAGAACAGGCCCGCGCCCACGCGGCCCAAGTCGCCGACGACACGCAGCGCTTTATCGACGGCTGCACCACCGTGGCGGTGGAGAGGACGGTCTGCCGTCTGCTGGGCATCGACGGCGTGAGCGGCGACGCGGCCCTGGACATCACCGGTGAAAATAATTTGGGCGTTCCTCTGCCCAGCGCGGTGGTCGACCACCTGATGGAAAAGGGCGCGCTGCCCCAGGGCGCGGCGTTCTGGCTGGGTAACGCCATGGTGGAGACCGGCAAAGACGTGCAGACGCTGGCGGAGGAAGTCGGCGCGGGTACCCTGGACCTGACGGCCCTGCCCACCCACAGCGAGGCGGAAATCCATGACGCGCTGGCGCCCATCGTGGAGGCCAGCCTGGCCAAAATCCGTGCCCGCCGCAAACGCCGGGAAGACTTTATTGCCGCCCACGGCGGTGAGAAGGATGGTCCGTGGGTTTATCTGATCGTCGCCACCGGCAATATTTATGAGGATATCATCCAGGCGACTGCCGCCGCCCGCCAGGGCGCGGACGTCATCGCCGTGATCCGTACGACCGGACAGTCCCTGCTGGACTACGTGCCTTACGGCGCGACCACCGAGGGCTTCGGCGGCACCTACGCCACCCAGGAGAACTTCCGCCTCATGCGGGAAGCCATGGATAAAGTGGGCGAGGAAATGGGCCGCTATATCCGGGTCTGCAACTACTGCTCCGGCCTCTGCATGCCGGAAATCGCCGCCATGGGCGCGTTCGAGGGCCTGGATGTGATGCTGAACGACGCGCTGTACGGCATCCTGTTCCGCGACATCAACATGCAGCGGACGCTGGTGGACCAGTCCTTCTCCCGTGCGATCAACGCCTATGCGGGCGTGGTGATCAACACCGGTGAAGATAACTACCTCACCACCGCCGACGCAGTGGAGGAAGCCCACACCGTTTTGGCCTCCCAGTTCCTGAACGAGGCGTTTGCATTGAAGGCGGGTCTTCCGGAAGAACAGATGGGCCTGGGCCATGCCTTCGAGATCGACCCGGATGTGGAAAACGGTTTCCTGTACGAACTGGCGCAGGCCGAGATGGCCCGGGAGATTTTCCCCAACGCGCCGCTGAAGTATATGCCCCCCACGAAGTTCATGACCGGCAACGTCTTCCGCGGCCATGTGCAGGATGCGCTCTTTAATATGGTAACCATCCTGACGGGCCAGAAAATCCACCTGCTGGGCATGATGACGGAAGCCATCCATACGCCCTTCCTGTCTGACCGGTTCCTGGCCATCCAGAACGCACAGTACATCTTCCGCACCATGAAGGACCTGGGCGGCGAGCTGGTGTTCAAAGAGGGCGGCATCATGCAGAACCGCGCCAACGAGGTTTTGCAGAAGGCGACGGCCCTCCTGGGCCAGATCGAGCAGCTGGGTATTTTCGAGACGCTGGAGCGCGGCATCTTCGCCGACATCAAGCGTCCCCGGGACGGCGGTAAGGGCCTGGACGGCGTAGTCTCCAAAGCCCCCGGTTACTTTAACCCGTTCCTGGAGCCGATGATGAAAGGAGGGGCAGGCAAATGAGTTCCGGACTGTATCAAATCCGTGATAAGAATCTTGATACCACCCTGGACCTGAACCGTCTGAAGCCTTACGGCGATACGATGAACGACGGCAAGGTGCAGACCTCCTTTACCCTGCCGGTGAAGGACGATGACCGCGGCGCGGCGGCAGCGGTGCTGATCGCCCAGAAGATGGGTCTGGCGGACCCGAACGTTGCCCTCCGGCAGAAGCTGGACGAGAATTTTACGTTCTATGTCGTCTACGGTTCCCTGACCCACACGGTCAATTATAATGAGATCGTGGTGCAGACCGTTACAGATGAAGTGATGGACATGCACGAGACAGACGAGTTCCTCAAAGAGCGCCTGGGCCGGAAGATGGTCGTCATCGGTGCATCCACCGGGACCGACGCCCATACCGTGGGCATCGACGCCATCATGAACCGCAAGGGCTTCGCCGGCCACTACGGCCTGGAGCGCTATGAGATGGTGGAGGCATACAACCTGGGCAGCCAGGTCCCCAACGACGAATTCCTGCGGAAAGCTGCGGAGGTCAACGCGGATGTACTGCTGGTCTCCCAGACCGTCACCCAGAAGGACGTCCATATCCAGAACCTCACCGAGCTGATCGAGCTGGCGGAGGCGGAAGGCGTCCGCGAGAAGTATATTTTCTGCTGCGGCGGCGCCCGCATTACCCATGCCCTTGCCAAAGAGCTGGGCTATGACGCCGGCTTCGGCGCCGGTACCTACGCCGACGATGTGGCTACCTATACTGCGAAAGAGCTGGTTCGCCGTCTGGATAAGTAATCTGCTGTTCTGCCTATGAAACAGGCCGGGAGACGACTCTCCCGGCCCGCTGTAAAGCCTGCCGTATGCAGTATATACGGCATATACGGCATGGCGCAAGAGAGGAGGTTGAACATCAGCGCTGGCAGAACGGTTGATCATGCGCAATGTTCCGATTGCGCGATGCCCCGGGAGAAGCCCGCGGGCTTGTGTGTGTGAGAAAAGGAGGTTTCAGAATGACTATGCGACAACGATTTGCAAAGAAATTTGGGATGCTGCTGCTGATGGTCTATGCCCTGGTCCCCCTGATGACAACCGTCGCTTTCGCAGCAGAGGAAGGACAAAGCCGTTTCTACGGCACCATCTTTTCCCTGGTTCCGCCCATCGTGGCCATCGTGTTGGCCCTGATTACCAAGGAAGTGTATTCTTCCCTGTTTATCGGTATCGTGGTGGGTTATTTCATCCAATGTGAGTTCAATCCCATCAATGCCTTTGTTACCCTTATTACAGACTTGGGCGACAACATCGGCGGCAACGCCGGTATCCTGATCTTCCTGGTCGTCCTGGGCACCATGGTCGCCCTGATGATCCGGGCAGGCGGTTCCAAAGCCTACGGCGACTGGGCCGTTGAGCATCTGAAAACAAAATCCAGCGCCCTGTGGGCCACCTTTATCCTGGCGGCGATCCTGGGCGTGGATGATTACTTCAATAACCTGACCACCGGCAACGTCATGCGCCCCGTTACCGATAAGCATCAGATTTCCCGGGCAAAGCTGGCGTATATGTGCGACGCCACCGCCGCGCCGATCTGCATCATGATGCCTATTTCGTCCTGGGCCGCCGCCGTCACCGGCGTCATCAACAACGAGGAATTGGGTTTCCAGATCTTCGTCCGGGCTATCCCTTATAACTTCTATGCCATCCTGACCATTGTCTTCATCATGGTCATGATCATCCGCAACATCGACTTTGGCCCCATGAAGCTCCATGAGGACAATGCCGCCAAGGGCGACATCTACACCACCCCGGAGCGTCCCTTCGCCAACACTGAAGAGATGAAGTTCAACCCCAATGGCAAAGTGATCGACCTGGTGATCCCGGTCATCTTCCTGATCGTCGGCTGCGTGGGCGGCCTGATCTACGCCGGATACCTCAACGGCGGTACGGATCTCCTGAGTATGTTCGCCAACACCGACGCTTTCGTCGGCCTGCCCCTTGGTTCGAGTATCGCGCTGATCGTCTCCATGATCTTCTTCCTCGTCCGCAAGTCCATGAAGTTCACCGAACTGATGGACTGCCTGCCGGAAGGCTTCAAACAGATGGTCCCCGCCATCCTGATCCTCTGCTTCGCGTGGACCATCGGCGGCGTGACCCGTTACGGCCTGGGCGCTCCCGAGTTCGTGGCCGGCCTGGTGAAATCCTTCGGCCCCGGCCTGTATAACATGCTGCCCGCCGTAATCTTCATCATCGCCTGTTTCCTGGGCTTTGCCACCGGTACCTCCTGGGGCACCTTCGGCATCCTGCTCCCCATCGTGCTGGACGTGTTCACCCCTGGCGGCTTCGAGAACCTGACTGCTGAGGCGCTGAACAATGTGCCCATCCTCATGGTCGGTATCGGCGCCACCCTCGGCGGCGCGGTCTGCGGCGACCACTGCTCGCCCATTTCTGATACTACCATCATGGCGTCCTCCGGTTCTCAGTGCTACCATCTGAACCATGTGCTGACGCAGATGCCTTATGCAGTAACCGTTGCGGTGATTTCTTTCGTAAACTATGTGATTACCGGTTTTTTAATCAACTATGTGCCGGAAATCGTCTGCCTCCTCATCGCCATTGCCTCTACAATTGTGACCCTGTTGGTGATTGGCCATATTACGGGAAGCAAGCCGCTGAAAGCACAGGCAGAATAACAACCTGGTCTTTGATTCTTGTTTCCGCTCCGCCCGTCCTGGGCGGGGCGGAACCTTTTTTATCCCTGCTTCTTCACCAGGAGCCAGAAAGCGCTCCAGGGACTGGTGGACCAGTAAAGGTGCTTCTCGGAAGCGGATACGCCGGAGAACTGGCTCAGGCTTTGAGCATTCCTTTTGCGGTCAAGAAATTTTTTCATGGTTTTGACTCCTTTCTGAATTTCTGATATGATTATAGCGCGATTCCAATAATTACACAAGCGAATAATTTTTATGGTTTCCATGAGAAAGAAGAATGGATATGAACACAACAAAATGCCACATTTTCCTAAAAGCAGTGGAGCTGGGGAGCATTACCCGGGCGGCGGAGGATATGGGGTATACCCAATCTGCCGTGAGCCGGTCGGTTGCGGACTTGGAGCGGGAGTGGGACGTGAACCTGCTGACCCGGAACAAGGACGGCGTGCTCCTGAGCGCCCAGGGGGAAACGCTGCTTCCGTACATCCAGGCGCTCTGCAATGCGGAGCGGACGCTGGAGACCCAGGTCTCTGAACTCCACGGACTGACGAAGGGCCTTTTGCGGGTAGGGACGTTTACCAGCGTTTCCATCCACTGGCTGCCAGGCATTATGAAAGGTTTTTTGGACCGTTATCCCGGCATTCAGTTTGAACTGGTGAGCAAGTGGGAGTTCACGGAGGTGGAGGAGCTGGTGCGGCGGGGCCAGGTGGATTGCGGGTTTCTGGGCCTTCCGGCAGGGGATGCGCTGGACACGGCGTTTTTGCGGCGGGACCGCATGATGGCTGTTCTGCCGAAGAACCATCCCCTTGCAAATGCGTCCTATTATCCGATGGCCCGCTTTGCGCAGGACCCGTTCATCCTGATCCGGGAACACTGGGACATGGAGATCGACCATATTTTCCAAGACATCGGCCTGCGGCCCAACATCCAATACGCACTCAGCGACGACTTCGCCATCCTGGCGATGGTGGAGCAGGGGTTGGGGGTCAGTATCCTGTCCGAGATGGTCGTCCAGGGCAGCGGACGCCAGGTAGCTGCCATTCCGCTGGAGCGGCCCCAGTTCCGGGAAATCGGGCTGGCGGTCCGGCGGGGAGAATCGCTCTCGCCGCTGACGCGCCGCTTCCGGGAGTTTGTATTTGAGTGGCTGGAGACTTCCTATCCGGTTTCCGACGTTTGAGTGCAGTCTCTTGATCAAGGAAAATCAAATATAATAAAACACAGCGCGGTTGGAACGAAACCAACTGCGCTGTGTTTATGTAGTTATTTACAAGGCAATGATCGTGGATACCAGCACTGGGACTGCCAGGGAAAGCAAAATGCCGCTGGTGAACGAATAGATGGTGATGCGTTCATGGGTTGCGCCGACCACCACGGGAAGTACGGTATCCATGGCGGCGGCGCCCGGCAGGGCGACGCACTCCACATAGCCGATGTGTTTAGCGACGAAGGGGATGGCC
This sequence comes from Oscillibacter sp., assembly GCA_022795445.1. Lineage (GTDB taxonomy): Bacteria > Bacillota > Clostridia > Oscillospirales > Oscillospiraceae > Oscillibacter. The sequence goes on from JAAWGR010000018.1 coordinate 17,548, forward strand.
AGAATGGCAAAGATTTCGCGCATGACATTGGCAAGGAAGCAGACGGCAGAAACGGGCAGGGAGTAAGGTGCCAAGAGGGTGGGGGCCAAGGAGTACCAGCCAAGGCCGGCCGAGACGGCCGCGGCGTCTTTAGGGCCCAGGCTCAATGCCAGACCAACCAGCGCTCCCGCAGCCAAGGAACCGATCCCCACAGCCACCGGAACCAGCAGAACCTTGAACCCAGCGGTTTTGATGTCGGAGATCATGGTCCCCTCCTGGCCGATGTCCATACCGACCAGGAACAGCAGCAGGTATAAACCGACGTCAATCACCGTTCCGCAGTATTGGACTACAGACGCGGGTACGATGAAGTAGCCCGCCAGCATCCCCAATGCTACCGCGCCGACAATCCATTTGGTCAGGGAATTATCGGCTTTTTGGGCGTCGCCGTGGCTGTCCTCGCTTCCGCCGCCGCTGCCTAAGGGAAGGCCGAAACGGTCCAGTTTCAGAACGAACCGCCGCAGCAGGGTCAAAGCGGCTACAGAGCCGGCCATGGCGGCTACGGTGATGGCAAATGCGGACAGGCCGATTTGTCCCAAGGAAGCAATCACTTCCTCATCGGCCCCGAGCTTTATCCCCAGGGAGAGGATCAAGGCCATCAGCGCAGCCAGCTGGAGCCTACCCAGCCAAGGCAGCGGCCGGTTCCGGACGGCGGGCCGGGAGCCGACGAAGGCTCCGACCACTACGGCGGCTGTACAGCCGGTCACGCTGGTAAGGGTACCAAGGGCGGCGTGCATAAAAATCATTCCTTTTTTTAATGTTTATAACATTATATCATGCTTCTTTGTGAAACACAACCCCCTGGCGCAGCGTTCCCCTTACACCTGTCCCCTTCGGAGAATCTTACCGCCGCGTGCGCCGGTGTGAACGCCGTCCAACGCCGTGAGCACGCCGTTTACATAGACGCGCCGGATGCCCTTGCAGGGCTGCTGGGGCTTCTGGTAATCCGGCGTATCCTCGATTTCGTCAAAATCAAACAGCACTAGATCCGCTTTCATGCCCGGCTTGATCAGGCCCCGGTCCGACAGTCCCAGGCGGCACGCAGGCAAGCCCGTCATTTTGAAAACCGCGGTCTCCAGCGGGAACAGTTTCCGTTCCCGGCAATATTTTGCAATCACCCGCGGAAACGCCCCAAACCAGCGGGGGTGTGGCTGCCCGGCATACTCCAGGGAAACCGACTCGCCGTCAGAACCAATCATCGTGTAGGGCTGGCGCATGATATACTCGATATCCTCCTCGCACATCCCGTAGTTGATTTCCCCCACCCGGCAGTGTTCCTCAACCACCAAGTCGAAGCAGGCGTCGGCAGGGTCTATGCCGCGAATCTGTGCAATTTCCTCAATGGATTTGCCAACGGTCCATTGGTTCTTCTCTGTGGAGACATACGCAATGTGGATATCGCCCCAACGTCCGATATGGCTGGCGTTGGATTCTGCATTGATCCGCTTCCGCGTTTCCGGGTCCTGAAGACGGGCAAGAAGGGCCTCTACGCCGCCCTCGAACGCCCAGAGGGGAATGTTGCTGTCCAGCGACGTCGCGGAGGCGCTGTAAGGATATTGGTCCAGCTTGACGTCCAGGCCTTGACGGCGCGCCTGGTCAATGAGGGCGATGGTTGTTTTGCAGTGCACCTGCCACACGGTTTTACGGGTCACTTTATGGTGGGCGATTTGCAGCGGCGCGCCGGAACCCCGGGCAATCGCCAGGGCCTCCTGTACCGCCTCTACAACGCCTTCGCCCTCGTTCCGCATATGCGTCTCATAGAATGCGCCGAAGGGCACCAGTTCCCTGCAAAGCTGGGTCAATTCCTCCGTATCGGCATAGCATCCCGGCGGATAGATCAGTCCGCTGGACATGCAGAACGCGCCCTCCGCCAGGGACTGCCGCAGCAGCGCGGCCATTTCGCGCATTTCCTGTTCGGCAGCCTTGCGGGTCTCAAAGCCCATGACGGCAAGGCGAATGGTGCCATGTCCGACGGCGGTGCCGAAGTTGACGCTGGTCCCCAGCGCTTCCAAACGGTCCAGATAACCCCCGATGGAGTCCCAGTCATAGGCCATATCGCCAACATAGTCCCGGAGCTGGCGTTTTTTGGCTGGGTCGTTGCTTACCGGCGCAACCGACAGGCCGCAGTCACCGCCGATTTCTGTCGTAATGCCTTGTAAGATGCGGCTCTCCGCCTGGGGATACGTGGGAAGGGTGACGTCGCTGTGGGCGTGGATGTCGATGAACCCAGGGGCCAGATATTGGTCCTCCGCGTCAACGGTCTCCTTGGCAGAGGGCGGCGCCCCGGTCCCTACTTTGGAGATCGCGCCGTTCTGGACCGCGACCCAGCCTCGGAACCAGGGGGCGGAAGTCCCGTCCAAGATGCGGGCGTTTTGGATAACAAGATCGTACATAGCTGTATAAACCTCCGTTTCAGCACACAAACTATTGATTACTATTACGCAAAATTCGTGCCAGGTATTCAAAGCGCCCCGGCGCGCTGCAAAAATGCGAGGCCCTGTTCTGTGATCTGCGCGCCGCAGCGTCCGGGTCGGATGGTGATAAGACCTTCTGCCCGCAGCTCCTCCAGCAGCAGCCGGAGCTTGTGGTCGCTGAGCTTGGGGAAGCCGTCCCGGAGCTGGTAAAGCAGGTTGGTTCGCCCGATGCCGTGCGCCGGCCCGGTGTTCTGGCGGATGAGCCGCAGGATTTCCAGACGTCCATCCCCTGCGCCGGGATGGGAAAATTCGCTGCTGCCGTCCTGGATGTAATCCGGAAAGCGGTGCATTGTCCGGTAGTAGGTGCAGGCGTTTTCCAGTTCCCGGACGTTGCCGGGCCAGCCGTAACGGTCCAGTTGAACGAACTCCTCCCGGGTGACATTCGGGTAGGCCTCCTGCAAAAAGCATTTCATGAGAGCTGGGATGTCATCCCGCCTGCGGCGCAGGGGCGGGACCGACAGCGGCAGGACGTTCAGCCGGAAAAAGAGGTCGCTGCGGAACGCGCCCTCCCGGACCTTTTGGCGGAGGTCCCGGTTCGTGGCGGTAATAAAACGGACGTCGATGCCGATCAGCTCTTTGCCGCCGACGCGGATGACCTGCCGCTCCTGGATGGCCCGCAGGAAGCTGGCCTGGAATTTCGGGGAAATTTCCCCGATTTCGTCCAGGAAAACGGTGCCGTGCATGGCCAGCTCCAGCAGGCCCTTCCGGCCCCGGGCGCTGGCTCCGGTAAAGGACCCGGGTTCGTAGCCGAACAGCTCGCTTTCCAGGAGGGTGTCCGGCAGGGCAGCGCAGTTGATGGCGATAAACGGCCCTTTCCGCCGCCGGGAGGCGTTGTGGATGGACTGGGCAAGGAGTTCCTTGCCGGTGCCGCTCTCGCCGCAGATCAGGATGGTGTCGTCGGCGGAGGCGATCTGCCGGGCGGTGTCGATAACCTGGGCCATTTCCCGGGACTCGCTGACGATATCCCGGAAAGTATATTTCGCGGCAAACCCGGCGCGGGCGTGGAGCTGTTTCTGGGTTTGGGCTTTGGTGTCGTCCTGGAGGATGATGTGGTAGCCCACAACGTCGTCCATGAGCCGGATCGGGTGTTTCTCCACACTGTAGGCGTCGCCGTCGATCATAGCGGGCTCGTCGGGCTGCTCGCCGGCGACGAGGGCTTCGGGGCGGATGAAGTCGGTAATATGGATATGGCTTTTGCTGACGGCGTGGAAGATTTTCAGCGCCTGCTTATTGGCGTATACCGGTTCAAACGCGCTGTCTACAAGGAGTATCCCGTTTTCGCTGGTGTTGACGACGCTGCTGAGCATTTCGGATTTGAGGTAGCCGTAAACGTAGTTGGCATGGAACCCTTCGTTGGATTCCACGACGGAGTGGATATGCCGCTGTAAATTCCGGTTGATGATGCCCACGTCCAGGTCCAGCAGCTGCATGAGCTTGAACATGGTGTCAAAGCTGACTTTACGGTATCCGATATCGATTACGGTTTTGATATGCGGCGGGACGAGGTGGGGTTCCGAGGGGGTGACGGCAATTTGGATATGGTCATAGATGCCTGTGTGGAGAAGGGCGCTGTCGTAGGGGATAAAATTGATATGGCTGACGCCGATTTCGTAGAAAGCGTAGATGGTGTTCATGGTAGATTCATAGGAGTCGTTGACCAGCAGGACGCTGGCCCCGGCGGGGATGGCGGAGATCTGGTTCAGGGCCTCCCGGCTGGGGCTGCGGCTGACGACGATCATTTTGGAGAAATCGTCAACAAAGGCTTTGGCTTCTTGCAAGAGGCTTTCATCCCGGAGGAGGAAGGCGTCAGCGTCCAAGAGCGTTCCGGGCTGGAGTTGGGTGAGATAGCAGTTGGTAAAGGTGATATAACGGCTGAAGACCTCCTCAAAATTCGCTTGGATGGAGCGGATGGCATCGGGATTGCCGTCGTCCCCGTATAAAAGGCTGGCATGGAGCATGGGGTAGATTCCTCCTGTTCTGCGGAATGGGAAGCTCACACAGAATTATAGCACAAAAATAGGATAAAACAAGATAAAATAGGATAACTGTCGGGAAAGAATCCCAGGAAAAAACAGGAAGGCTGGTAAAAGGGCTGCCGTATGGGTGGGTTCCGGGCTGGCACAGTTTTTGCTTGTAAAATCTGGCAGGCGACATTCCATCCCCAATTTGGACGTTTATCGGAGAGGAGAGCAGTATGGAAAACAAGAACGGAGGCCAAGAGGTTGGCCTCAAAAGGGAAATGGGCCTCTTTGGCGGGATCGGCATCATTGCCGGCATTGTGGTAGGCTCGGGTATTTTCTACCTGGGGTCCTACGTCTTGGAGCGCACCAACATGAGCATGGGCTTGGCGCTGGTCTGCTGGGTGGTCGGCGGCATGGTGTCGATTCTGGGCGGCTTGTGCTTTGCGGAGCTGGGCGCGTGCGACCCGGCCGCGGGCGGCATGGTGGTTTATCTTGACAAGGCATATCACCCCGTAGTAGGATATATGTTTGGATTTACCAGTTTCCTTCTCAGCGGCGCGGGCTCGATTTCCGCGGTAGCCATCGCCCTGCCCACCGCCCTGCAAGGCTATTTTGGATTCTCTGAAATGACCATCAAGATCATTGCGATTGCCCTGATTATCCTTTTGACCGTTTACAACTGTTACGGCATCAAGCTGGGTGCGCTGCTGCAAAATGTGTCCCTGGTGGCAAAGCTGATTCCCATTGCTATCATCATCATCGGCGCGCTCATCATGGGCCGCCAAAGCCCGGACCTGAGCCTGGTTCCCGCAGGCGGCGAGGTCAGCGTTGGCAGCATAATCGGTATGATCGCCTTTGCTACAGTGGCAACCCTGTGGGCCTATGAGGGCTGGACCAATGCCAACGCCGTGGCCGAGGAGATCAAGGACCCCGGCCGGAACCTTCCGGGCGCGCTGATTATCGGCATCGGCGCCTGCACCGTCCTGTATGTCCTGTTTAACTTCGCCATTTACCGCGTCATCCCCCATAACGAGATCGTCTCCATGATCGGCGACGGCAACCTGTACCTGGGCACAGAGGTCGCAAACCGCATATTCGGCAGCCTGGGCGGCGTCCTGGTTTTGGCGGCCATGCTGATCGCCATGTTCGGCTCCGCCAACGGCATGATCATTGCCTTTGCCCGGTATTACTACGCCATGGCGGTGGAAGGTCACTTCTTCCAGTCCTTTGCCAAGGTGTCCAAGAAGACCCAGGTCCCCGTGGTGTCCCTGTTCTGGCAGGCCGTCATCGCCTGCGCCCTGGTTCTCCTGCGGAACCTGGACCAGCTGACGTCCCTGGTGGTATTCTGCGGTATGGTGTTCAATGTATTGGTTGTCATTGCGGTGATTATCTACCGGAAGAAGTTCCCCGACCTGGAGCGGCCCTATAAGGCGTGGGGTTATCCCGTTACCGTCGTGGTCAGCGTGGTGCTGTTCGCCGCCTTGATGATCAATACGCTGATCGAAGACCCCATAACTTCCATCATCGGCCTGGTTGTCCCCGCCCTCGGCGCAGCAGTTTACTTCCTCTTCGACGCGAAGCTGAAAAAGGAGCGTGGACAAGCTTAATCCCCATAAAAGCGCATACGTCAAAAAAGCAGCGAAGGGAAAACCGGCCTGGCGGCAGGGCCGCCGGGCTTTTCCCCATTAAAAAGGAGTGATTCTATGGGTTTACCTGAACAAAGCGGCCTGAATCTCTATTCTAAATGGAAGCCAGGGAAACGGAACCTGATTACTGACGTACCCGGCGTCACCGTCGGACAGGTGACGATCCAGGACGGGGAGATCAACACGGGCGTCACCGCCATCCTGCCCCACGGCGGAAACCTGTTCCAGGAGAAGGTTCTGGCAGGCGCGGCGGTGATCAACGGCTTTGGCAAGAGCGCCGGGCTGGTGCAGATCGAAGAGCTGGGGACAATCGAATCTCCCATCATCCTCACCAATACCCTCAGCGCCGGGACGGCCTTGACAGCCATGGTCAAATACATGCTGGCGCAGAACCCGGACATCGGCGTAGATACAGGAACAGTCAACTGCGTCGTAACGGAGTGCAACGACGGACGCCTTAACGACATCCGGGGCCTCCATGTAAAGGAGGCGGACGTCCTCCAGGCGGTGGAGAATGCGGCGGAGACATTTGAGGAAGGGGCGGTCGGCGGCGGCACCGGCATGGTCTGCCTGGGCCTGAAGGGCGGCATCGGCTCCGCGTCCCGCACCTTTGAAGTGGACGGCCAGACCCACACAATCGGCGCGCTGGTGATGTCCAACTTCGGCGAGGCCGGAAACCTTGTCATTGGCGGGCGGCACCTTGACACCCGGAAGTGCATCGAGGACTGCGAGAAAAAGGACGTAGGCTCCATCATCATCATCATAGCTACGGACGTGCCGCTCAGCGAGCGGCAGCTCAAACGCGTCGCAAAACGCGCCATGATCTCCCTGGGCCGTGTAGGCTCATACAGCGGCAACGGCAGCGGCGACATTGCCATCGCTTTCACTACCGCCAACAACCAGCCGCACTACAGCGACAAAAACCTTCTGGATATGAAGATGTTCTATGATGAGAACATTGACTGCGTTTTCGAGTCCGGGGTGGAGGCCGTAGAGGAGGCAATCGTCAGTTCCCTCTACCACGCGAAGACCACCACCGGCGTCCGGGGCAACACATATATGGGGCTCCAGGAATTCCTGGAGCGCTATGAGAGCTGACGCGGGAGGGAGCGTATGGAAAAGAAAATTTTTATCAGCGCAGACATTGAGGGCATTACCGACGTCACATCATGGAGCGAGACTGAAGTCGGCGACGTGGGGTACGACGAAGCCTGTGCGCAGATGACGCGGGAAGTGTCCGCGGCCTGCGAGGCGGTCCTGGAAGCCGGGTACCGTCCGGTGGTCCGGGACGGCCACGAAACGGCTCTGAACATCCGGCACATAGACCTGCCTGACGGCACAGAGCTGATGCGGGGCTGGGCCTGCCATCCTGCCTCCATGATGGCGGGGCTGGATGAATCGTACAGCGGCGCATTTTATATCGGTTACCACTCCCCCGCCGGCACGGCCGGAAGCCCGCTCGCTCACACCTGTGATCGGGAGCGTATCCGCTGGCTGAAGATCAACGGCAAGCTGGCGTCAGAGTTTACGATGAACGCCCTGTACGCAGCGTCCCGGGGCGTACCGTCGCTGCTGATCACCGGCGACGAAACGATCTGCCGTCTGGCGGCGGAAGAAGTGCCGCAGATTGCAGCGGTTGCGGTGAAACGCTGCCGCGGCAATTCCACCCACAACATCCACCCCCTGGAGGCTTGCCGCCGGATCAAGGAAACAGCGGCCCGCCAGCTGGCGGCGTTTGCGAAAGAACCTTACGCTCCCGCGGCGGTGCCAAAGGAACTGGTGATGGAGATCTGCCTTGGTACGCATCAGGCGGGCTTGTCGGCGCTGCGGCTCTCCGGCGTGGAGCGGGTGGATGAATATACCCTGCGCTACACGGCGAAGACCCCTGTGGAGTTCAACGTTGTCCGGGAACTGGTTCAGGGCTGAGGCAAAACGCGCATATGAAAAGGCAGACGCAAAACGTCTGCCTTTTTTGCCGCGTCTGCAAAAACGCCGGCATTCGATTTAAAACCGTTCCATCCAGGCCCAAAAGGACTCCCGTTTCCCGCACTCCGGGCAGACGCCCGTTCCATAAAGGATAGGAAGGGTGGGGGTAATCATCTCATCTTCCGCCAGCGACAGCAGGCCCTGGAACCAGACCGCTTCCTCTGTAAGGGATTTGCCGTCCCAGTCTTTGATGGAGGCGGGTTCCGCGCAGTCCAGTTCTTCCGAAAGCGGAAGCGTCTCGTCGTTCCAACCGCAGGAGCAGGCGGCAGGGGCTTCCTCCCAGCAGGAGCCAGAGGCGTAATACAACTGGCGGGCGTGCTGCCGGTCGCCAAGGATGGCCAAGGCTCCCAGCGCAAACATCTGCCCCAGCTCTCCGCTTCCCGGCAGAAGCGCGGCGGCAGCCGGGCCAGTCACCAACGGCTCCGTCTCACGGCGCAGGCCCTCCAAGCCCTCCTGAAATTCCCGGTAAGCCTCCGAACCCGGCTCCAGGGGCTGCTCGGCCTCGGCAGCGATGGCCGCGCCCATTTGAGCGATCAAATATACCTTGTCCTCTGTGGACAGTTTTGGGCACAGCGCCGCCAGATAGGGCAGGACATAGGCCGTGGCGCTGTAATAGCTGAGCTGATGGCTCAAATCCTCCGCCAGAATATCCATGTTATCGCGGAAATTGTCCGGCTCTTCCAATAAGCGGCGGAGCCACTTGTCCGCGTCGTTTCCCGCCGCGCTGAGCGTCCCCCATACAGGGGCATTCAAGTCAACCATTCTGCATTGCCTCCATTCGTACAAAATTCAGAAACATGTAAAAGTTGGATTTCCTTTATTATACAAAACCGCGGGCTTTCTGGCAAGGGCTTTGCAAAATCCCCTTGCAATTTTCCGGACCTTGCGTATAATATTAAGATAGTAGTTTATGCCATGTTTCGGATAAATTCCCGCCCCCCTGGACAGGCGGATAGAAAGGATGCGTGTATGTTTGTGAAAAAGATTTTACCATTGTTTTTGCTTTGCGCTCTCCTGGCTGGCTGTGCCCAGACCGCCGCGGAAGGAATGGCAGAAGTTCCCGTGGAAACCTCTGCGGAAACGCAGGAGGAGGCTTATACCGCCCAGACGGAGCTGGTGGAGATCGAGCTGGAAGACGAAGCCGTCGCGCTGGCAGCCTCCCCGGCGGCGCAGAGCACGCTGCTGCTGCCGGTGGCTTCCGGAACCGCGGTTCAGAAGACAGACAAGGCCGTCATCGACTACTCCAACAGCAAGGATGGCTATGTGATGGCCCAGTATACCGCTGCTACCAGCCAGCGCCTCAAGGTGCAGGTCAAAGGACCGACCACGACCTATACCTATGATCTTCCCGCCGGGTCCTGGGCGACCTTCCCCCTCTCCGACGGCAACGGCTCTTATAAGGTGGACGTTTTGGAGAATACGACGGGGAAGAAGTATGCCTATGTGGTGTCGGCCTCCTTCCAGGTGACGCTGAGCGACGAGTTTGCGCCGTTCCTGCGGCCCAACCAGTATGTGGACTACGGCGTTGCGCCCAACACGGTGGCAAAGGCGCAGGAACTGGCAGGGAGCATCGCGGACCCATTGCAGAAGGTTGCGAAAATTTACGATTACGTGGTAGCCAGCCTGACCTATGACAAGGAGAAGGCCGCCGCCGTCCAGAGCGGTTACCTGCCGGTTCTGGACACGGTGCTGTCCACGAAGAAGGGGATTTGCTTTGATTACGCCTCCCTGATGGCGGGGATGCTCCGCAGCCAGGGGGTGCCCTGCAAGCTGGTGGTTGGCTATGCTGGTACGGCCTACCATGCGTGGATCAATGTCTGGACAAAGGAAACCGGCTGGGTAGACGGCGTGATTTTCTTCGACGGCACCACTTGGCAGCGTATGGACCCGACCTTTGCCTCCTCCGGCAAGGGAAGCGACTCCATTATGCAGTACATCGGCGACGGAAGCAACTATACGGCTAAATATCTCTACTGATTGCGGGAGTTTTCCATGAAACAACATATTTCAAATGAAGAAATCGCCTCTTTGTGTCTGGAACTGTCCCTGCTGCTCCACGCGGGCGTGGGTACAGGCGACGCCTTGGCCCTCCTGTCGGAGGAAGGCGACTGCAAGGCGTTATTGCGCGGCCTTGCAGACGCGGTAGACGACGGAACGCCGCTGTCTGCCGCCATGAAGGAGAGCGGCAGTTTTCCCGTGTACGTCAGCGGCCTGGTGGAGGTCGGCGAACGGACCGGCCGCACAGAGGAAGCGCTCTCATCCCTCTCCCGTTACTACGAGGACCGGGTGCGCCTGAGCCGCCGGGTACGCAGCGCGCTGCTGTATCCGGCCATGATGCTGGCGTTGATGTTGGTGGTGATCGGCGTGCTGCTGGTGAAGGTGCTGCCGATTTTCGACGATGTATACGCCTCCCTTGGCAGCCGCCTTACCGGCGTGGCGGGCGGCTTGCTGGCGATGGGCCGCTGGCTGGACGGCGTGATGCCGGCGTTGTGGGCTGTTTTGATTGTACTGGCGGTATTTTTCGCAGCATTCGCCCTGTCGGAAGGCTTCCGGAGTTCCATCCTGTCCGGATGGCGCAGGGGCCATGGCGACAAGGGCATTGCCCGGAAGCTGAACACAGCGCGCTTGGCTCAGGCGTTATCCATGGGCATGGCCAGCGGCTTGCCGCTGGAGGAAGCTGTCGAGTTGTCCGCCGGACTTTTGGAGGCGGGCGCAAAAGAGCGCTGTATGAACTGCCAGAAGCGTCTGGAGGACGGCGAGAGCTTGAGCGAGGCCCTGCGGGGAAGCGAACTGCTGCCCGTGAACCAGTGCCGTCTGCTGGAGCTGGGACAGCGCAGCGGCGCGGGGGATAAATCCATGGAAAAAATTGCCGCCGACCTGACAGAAGAAGGAGAAGCCGCGCTGGATGCCCTGGTGAGCCGGGTGGAGCCGGCTTTGGTGCTGGTTTGTTCCGTACTGGTGGGGCTGATCCTGTTGTCGGTTATGCTGCCGCTGATGCACATTATGGCGGCCATCGGGTGAGCGTATGAGGAGGAAGAGAAGCGGCTTGCTGTCTTTGCTGGGAGGACTTCTGGTCCCGGTTGTGGCCGTTGCGGCAGTGCTGTGCTTTGCCACAGCGCTGGACAGCCTGGACAGCGGACGGGCGGAGGAAGACCTCCGGCAGCTGGAGGAGACCTTACGGCGGGGGTGTGTGGCCTGTTACGCCGCGGAGGGCGTTTACCCGCCCGACATCGATTATTTGAAGGAACATTACGGACTCCAGGTGGATGAGGAGCGGTATACGGTGCGCTACTCCGCCTTTGCGGAAAACCTGATGCCGGATATCACTGTGTTGGAGATCGGGCCATGAGAAAAAGAGCAATCCAACATCATATGGACGGCCTGCTGGCCCTGCTGCTGTTTGGCATATTTGCCGTGTGCGTGCTGGCCATCCTGCTGACGGGGGCAAATGCATACCGTCGGCTGACCGTCCGGGACCAGGCGGCTTACAATGACCGGACATGCCGGCAATACCTGGAGACCCGCGTACGGCAGGCGGATGCGGCAGGCGGTGTACGGGTGGAACCTTTTGGGGATACTTCGGCCTTGGTGCTGCTGGACGCTTTTGGCTACGAGACCCGGGTATACTGCTGCAACGGGTATCTGATGGAACTTTACGCCGCGCCGGGGACGGACTTTGTGCCGGAGGACGGGGAGAAAGTCCTGGAAATCGGCGGAATGGTCCCTTCTTTGGATAACGGCGTGTTGAAAATTACACTTATAAATACGGACGGTATTGAGCAGCAGAGTTATTTATCGCTCCGCAGCGGAGAGGGGGCAGCCGCATGAAAAGCAAAGCCCCACTGCTTCTGATGGAGCAGATGATCATGCTGCTGGTGTTCGCGCTGGCAGCGGCGCTGTGCCTACAGGCGTTTGTGAAATCCGACGCCAGTTCCCGCCGCATCCAGGAGCGGGATACAGCGGTAAACCTTGTGCAAAATGTGGCGGAGGTCGCCCGCAGCCGCGGCGGCGACATGGGAGAGACCCTGACCGAAACAGCGGAGTGTTTGGGCTATTCCTACGCGCAGGGGATTCTTTGGCAGGATTTCGATGAAAATTGGAATTTAATCTCCGGCAACGGCGCATACCGTCTGGAAGCCCAAGGCGTCCCAGCGGACGTGCCGGGGCTGCATGTGCTGCAAATCCGCGTTTTTACCGGCGGTGCGGACAGTTCGGAGGACAGCCTGCTATTTGAGATTGAGACGGCGTGGCAGATGGAGGGCGGCAATGGATAACCGGAAAAATCAACGCTTTTCCCCTCCGGCAGTCGGCGGGGCGTCGCTGCTGGTCGTGTTTGCGGTGCTGTGCCTGACGGTTTTTGCTTTGCTGAGCCTGACTACGGTACAGGCGGATGTGCGCCTTGCGGACGCTTCCGTCCAGGCGGTGGCGGACTACTATGCCGCCGACCTGGAGGCCCAGACCATCCTGGCCCGGCTCCGGGCGGGGGAACAGCCGGAAGGGGTTGCCTTTTCTGGCAGCGGTCTTCTTCGGGCGGAATATACCTGCCGTATTTCGGATACCCAAGAGCTTCAGGTTTCCGTCATCCTTAGGGGGATTGCAGGCCAGGATTATCAAATCGAACGCTGGCAGGCGGTCCCGTCGGTGGAATGGGAATCCGATGAATCTCTGGATTTGTGGGATGGCGCGCCTTTCTAAGTGTATTCATTGGACCGGATGATACAGAATATATCGCAAATAACCTGCTAGGAGGCTATGGAATTATGGTATTGGATTACCTGAAACGTGCGGTGGAGGACCAGGCGTCTGATTTGTTCATCGTAGCGGGCGGCAATGTCAGCGAAAAACTGGAAAAACGGCTCGTCAGCATCAGCGAAGGCAAGGTATTTGCCAAGGAAACCGAGGCGCTGATCATGGAGATCTACGAACTGGCGAACCGTACTACCGAACGTTACCTCCGGCGGGGCGACGATGATTTTTCCTTCTCGGTGCCGGGCCTTGCCCGTTTCCGCGTCAACGCCTACCGCCAGCGCGGCTCAATGGCGGCAGTGGTGCGGGTGGTGGCTTTCGACATCCCTAACTGGGCGTCTTTGGGTATTCCGGAAGAGGTCATGAAACTGTCCAGCGTCACCCACGGCATGGTTCTGGTGACCGGTACAGCAGGCAGCGGCAAATCCACCACCCAGGCCTGCATCCTGGACCGCATCAACCAAGAGCGGGAAAGTCACATTATTACCCTGGAAGACCCCATCGAATATTTGCACCGGGATAACAAGAGCATCGTCAGCCAGCGGGAGATCGCCATTGATACGGAGGATTATCCCTCGGCCCTGCGGGCCTGCCTGCGGCAAGCTCCCGACGTCATCCTGCTGGGGGAAATGCGGGACCAGGAGACCATCCACACCGCCATGACGGCGGCGGAAACCGGCCACTTGCTCATTGCGACCCTGCACACCAAGGGCGCCGTCAACACCATCGACCGCATTGTAGACACCTTTCCCAGCGGCCAGCAGGACCAAGTGCGCGTTCAGCTGAGCATGGTGCTGCATACCGTGGTGTCCCAGCAGCTCCTGCCCGGTGCGGCAGGAGACCTGGTGCCTGCTTTTGAGATCATGCATATGAACAGCGCCATCCGAAGCCTGATCCGGGACAGCAAAACCCATCAGATCGACAACGCCATCGCCTCCGGCGGCGCGGAGGGCATGGTGACGATGGACCAGTATATCCTGGGGCTGTATAAGGCGGGGAAGATTACCGCGCAGGCGGCTTTGGAGTTTGCGGATAACGCCGAACAGCTCAAGCGGCGCATTGGATGAGAGGATTCATGCTTTGCCGGAGGGCTTTGTATATGGATTCCCGAACGTTTGACAGGTGGTGAACAGCCATGGGCCATGCTTGGTGGCAGGAGAAAATTGCCTATCAAATTTACCCAAAAAGCTTTTGTGACAGCAACGGCGACGGGATTGGCGACCTTCCGGGAATCTGCTCCAAGCTGGATTACCTGAAGGATTTGGGTGTTGATCTCCTTTGGGTTTCCCCGGTATACCCCTCCCCTATGGTTGACCAGGGCTACGATATTGCGGACTACCGTGCCATTGCCCCTTGTTTCGGCACAATGGGCGATCTGGAACGGCTTATCCAGGAACTCAAAGAGCGGGATATGCACTTGATTATGGATTTGGTGGTCAACCACTGTTCCAGCCAGCACCCATGGTTCCAGGAGGCCGTACGAAACCCGGAGGGTAAATATGGCAAGTATTTTTACCTGAAAGAGGGCAAAGATGGCCAACCGCCCAACAATTGGAGGGCGGAGTTCGGCGGAAGCTGCTGGGAACGCCTGCCCGGTTCAAGTTTGTACTATTTCCACACCTTTGCCAAGGAACAGCCGGACTTGAACTGGGAAAATCCGGAGGTGCGGCAGGAAATCTGCGATATGGTGAACTGGTGGCTGGATAAGGGCGTTTCCGGCTTCCGGCTGGATGCGATTGTCAACATCAAAAAAGACCTCCGTTTTCTGGACGGCCCCCCCGACGCACCCGGCGGTACCTGCGACGTATCGAAGATGCTCCCGCAGGACGCAGGCATCGCTCCCTTTTTGAACCAGCTGAAGCAGGTATGCTTTGCGCCCCGGGACGCGTTCACAGTTGGCGAGGTCTGCGGCGTTCGGCAGGACCGGCTCCGGGAGTTTGGAGGACCGGAAGGCTATTTTTCTACCCTGTTCGACTTTGACCACTGTATGACAACCTATGCAGGGCCCTTCTGGCACCAGCGGAAACCCTTTGATTTCAAGCTCTGGCGGGGTACAGTTTTCCAATCCCAGAAAAATGCCGGAACAGAGGTGTTCCTCTCGAATATCTTGGAAAATCACGACCAGCCCCGGTGCGCCAGCACCTACCTGCTGGAGACGGATTACAGTTTCTACAGCGTCACAGCGCTGGCGACGGTTTCCCTTTTGCTGCGGGGCATCCCGTTCCTGTACCAGGGCCAGGAGATCGGTATGCGGAACAGCCGCTTTGCACGGATCGAGGATTTTGACGATCTAAGCACAAGAGACCAATACCAGGCCGCCGTAAAAGCGGGGCTGACGCCGGAGCAGGCGTTGGCGTCCTGCAATCGTACCAGCCGGGATAACGCCCGTACGCCGATGCCCTGGAGCGGCGGGGAAAACGCTGGCTTTACCAGCGGAACCCCTTGGCTCCCTGTGAATCCGGATTACCAGGAGATTAACGTAGAGGCTGACGCTATGCGGCCGCAATCCGTACGGGGCTACTATAAAAAGCTCCTGGCATTGCGGAAGGACCCAGCGTGGATGGATGTGCTGATATACGGTGCGCTCCAGCCTGCGTTCCAAGAGGCGGACCGGCTGTTTGCCTATTACCGTACCAGTGAAACCGGCGGGAAACGCATCCTTGTCCTTTGTAATTTCTGCCCGGAGGAAACGGTCATTTCGTTTGCGCAGCCGTTTGGAGTGCTGCTGGACAATTACGGCAGCTTCGAGCGGCAAAACGAGCAGATACGCCTGAAAGGTTATCAGGCCGTTGTGCTCAGATGTAATGTATAAAGGGTGGTTTTACCATACCACGACATTACATGATGGACAGCTCGCTTGTTGCAAATAGCACAAGCAGAAGGGAACCGAAGCAAGAGCGCCTGGGGATGACCTGGACACTCTTGCTTCTTTGTTGGCTTCTATAGAGCGCATTTACCCACACCCCGCAAGTGGGCGGTAATCTTTACTTGTATCAAATTGACAAACCGGAATATGGAGGGCAGAAATATGTTTAAATGTGGTACATATGAATATGGGCTGAAAACCGGCGATTTACCAGAAAAAGAACTGGTCAAAATCTTTGAAAAGGTACTCAGTAAAATTGCTGGAGAAATCAACGATTCCCGGATTCCTAAAAAGCGGAAACTGAAAAAGATGACAGGTCCGTTTGGCCGCTCTACCCCAGACGCGGAACCGCCAGAATATGATTATATCTATCTTTATAGCCATAGACCCAGTAACTTGTTTTTGCAGCTGTACCCGAATCAAGAGAAAAATGGACGGGTGAAATTTTCGGAGGAGGGAATTGTCTGGAATTTGTACTTTTATATTTTGTCGGATTATCCAGAGCGGATATCCGATACGGATCTTATCCAAGAGTTTGGCGGCAGAGTGATTGAAGAATTATTCCAGGCGCTTCCCTGCGAAAAGGTACTCATAAAGAAATATGCCCCTGATGAAGAGAGACTTTGATGAAGCTGCAAATCCCCCTTAACAAATGTTCTCTTGGCGCTTTGGAATAAAAACTCCCGCCGCAGGAGAAGCGGCGGGGGTTTGTGTTTTGCAGAATCTATCAAATGATAATATTCTGTTTTTTCGCCGCAAAGGTCAGCTCGTCCCGGAACTTGGGATGCGCAATGGCGATCAGTGCCTTCGTCCGCTGGCTGAGGGTCTTACCACGCAGCTTGGCGATACCGTACTCTGTGACGATATGGTCCACATCGTTCTTGCTGGTGCTGATTTGTGCGCCGGGGGTAAGGGTCGGCAGAATCCGGCTGGTAACGCCATCTTTGGAAGTGGAGGAGAAGGCGATAAAGCTCTTGCCGCCCTTGGACTGCACGGCACCGCGGACGTAATCGGTCTGCCCGCCGGTGCCGGATACATGCTTTGTACCGATGGACTCCGCGCAGACCTGGCCGTAAAAATCGACTTCCAGCGCGGCGTTGATGGAGATAAAATTCGGATGCTGGCAGATGGTCGACGGATTGTTGACGTAATCCACCGGCAGCATTTCCATCATGGGATTGTCATCAATAAAATCATACATCCTCTGGGAGCCCAGTGCAAACGCCGCGACGGTTTTCCCGGTATGGATGGGCTTACAGGTATTGTCCACCGCGCCGCATTCCAGCAGGGTAATCATGCTGTCGGTAAACATCTCCGTATGAATGCCCAGGTGCCGCTTATCCTTCAGGGCCATACCCACGGCGTCCGGCACCGCGCCGATGCCCAGCTGGAGGGTTGCACCGTTCGGAATTTCCTCGGCGATAAAGCCGCCGATCTTGGCGCTGACTTCATCGATTTTCGCCGCAGGGAGGCACATCAGGGGTTCGTTGTGCTCCCACAGTGCGGAAACCTGGGAGATATGAATCTGCGGCGCGGTCAGGGCGCGGGGCATGTACTGGTTTACTTCCAACAGGATGACCTTCGCCGTCGACAGGAGCGCCGCGGAGACAGAACCATCGCAGCCGGTACTGAAATACCCATGCCGGTCCATGGGGGACACCGCCGCCACCATGACCTCCGGTTTCACATAATCCCGGAACAGGCTGGGCATATCCCGGTAATAACCGGGCATCACATCTGCGAAGCCGGCGTTGACGGCCTTCCGTGCGGGGCTTTGGGAGAACCAGGAGACGCCATGGTACTTGCCAGCAAACTCCGGACGGTAGAAGGGGAACGCCGCTGTATCCAGCAGCGAATGCTGGGTAATATTTTCCAGCTCGCCCCGTTCGATGGCCTGGGCAGCCGCATCGTAAAAACGGGGACTGTGGGAGAGGGCGATGTCCGCAGCACACACGGCTCCGGAACGGAGATAACGCCTCACAGCGTCTTCCGGTGTGGTTTTTTTCTCTGTGTATAGAGCTTGCAAGTGTTCAAAATTCTGCATATTGGGCTGTTTTGATTCCATCTGGTAAACTCCTTTTATCCATGAGATCCGGCGGTTCATCCGCCGTTGTTTATTGTTTCAGTTATTCTGCAAAAAGTCAAATGACGATTTAAAATAGTGGAAGCGAAAAGTCACAAACTTTTCAGGTGGATTTTGTGCAATCTAACAATCTCTCAGATTGGTGTTGTTCAACGCCCTTTTGAGAAACCATTCGTCGAAATATGAAAAGCGGGCAGTCGGCTTTGAAATGCGGCTGCCCAATAAAAATGAAAATTTAAATCCAAAGCCGCAAGGTCTGACCGCTCATATCGGTTAAGTCCATGCAACTGCTTTTTATGCTTCCAGCATTTGATAGCATCCTCTAAAGATTTGCTCCCATTGTTTTTCAGCTATTTTTGAAAGGCTATACAAAACGTAAAACGATCTCCCTTGTGTTCCTTAAAAAAATTCCCTGTGCTTTTCTGAACAAACAAAGCCGGCTTCAATCTCTGTTCTCCTGGGTGATGTAAGATATTTTTGCCGCTCTTTTCCTTACTGTGGATACGGGAAGTATCTTCCCGATATCAAGAAAATAAGCGCTCCTGTGTGGTAATTCTATTTTGCCGCCGGAAACAGGTGAATCATTTTTTCTGCAAAAATCCACCAGTTCCTCTCTTAAATAATAAAAATCACGGAACGTTTTACGGTTTAACGCTTTTTCTAAAACAGGCCTTTGTGTCATACTTGCCCACTTTTCCAACGTTAATTTGTCGAATTGATTATAGCACAGGATTATTGCGGCATCAACTTGCTTATATGAAAAACGCCGGAGTTATATCGCAACCACACTTTTCTTAAAGGGGACATCCTCCATCCGAAATTGACAAGGATGCTGCAAAATGGTATCTTAAGAAACAGATTTTGAAGAAAGGGAGGCGCTGAATGTACCGCATTTTTATTGTAGAGGACGACGTGGTTATTGCCGGAGCAGTGCACCGTCATCTGGAAAGCTGGGGCTATGAAGCCCGGTGCGCCCAGCGGTTTGACGCGATCCTGTCCGAGTTTGCCGACTTTGATCCGCAGATGGTCCTCCTGGATATTTCACTCCCCTTTTTCAACGGCTACCACTGGTGCCAGGAGATCCGCCGAATCTCAAAGATCCCCATTTTGTTCCTGACCTCCGCCTCCGACAACGTGAACGTCGTCATGGCGATGCAGATGGGCGGCGACGACCTCCTTGCCAAGCCCTTTGACCTCCAGGTCCTGGCGGCAAAGGTACAGGCGATGCTCCGCCGGGCCTATGATTTCGGTCCCTCCCCCACGCTGCTGAGCGTCGGCGGCGCGGTGCTGAACCTCTCCGACGGGACGCTGAACGCCAACGGCCAGCGGGTAGAGCTGACGAAAAACGAGTGGAAGATGCTGCAACTCCTATTTGAGCACAAGGGCCAGGCCGTCAGCCGGGATTCCATCATGACGGCCCTGTGGGAGTCTGACAGTTTTATAGACGAAAACACGCTCTCTGTCAACGTCAACCGTCTCCGGCGCAAGCTGGAAGCGGCGGGCCTGCCGGATTTCATCCGGACGAAAAAGGGCGTGGGCTATCTGGTGGAGGGTTGAGGAATGTTGTGGGCCTATTTAAAACGGCAATGGAAATTGCTATTCATGCTGGCCGTGTTCACGTGCCTGAGCGGAGCGGTGTTCTGGCTTTACCGCCTGCCGGTGGAATCGGTGCTGTATGCCGCGGCGCTGTGTTTGGCGTTGGGCCTGGTACTGTTCCTCATCAGCTATCTTTGTTTTCGCCACCGGCATAAAGAGTTGGTATGGCTCCTGCACCAAGCGAAGGAAAAAGTCCTCCCCCTTCCACCGCCCCGCGGGCAGCTGGAGGAGGATTACCAAGCGCTGCTGCAAGCTGTCTGCACGGACCGCGCCGCCATGGCCCAAGAGAACCGCAGCCGGCTCCAAGACCTGACCGACTACTACACCCTCTGGGCCCACCAGATCAAAACTCCCATCGCGGCCATGCATCTGCTCTTCCAGGAAATGCCGCAGCCGGAGCTGGAAGCGGAGCTGCTGAAAATCGAGCAATATGTGGAAATGGTCCTTGGCTATCTGCGCCTTGGCAGCGGTTCCACGGATTACGTCCTGCGGAGCACGGCGCTGGATCCGCTGCTGCGGCAGGCGGTGCGGAAGTATGCCCGGCTGTTTATCCTGAAAAAGATTTCACTGGACTTTCAGGAGACGAACCGTTCCGCCGTGACGGACGAAAAATGGCTCTCATTCGTCATCGAGCAGCTCTTGTCCAACGCCATCAAATACACCCCCGAAGGCGGGCAGGTCCGCATTTACGGCGACGGCGCAACGGTGGTCATAGCCGACAACGGTATTGGCATCCAGGCAGAGGACCTGCCCCGGGTTTTTGAGAAGGGGTTTACAGGCTTTAACGGCCGGGAAAACCGGAAATCTACCGGTATTGGCCTGTACCTGTGCCGGGAAGTGATGGACCGTTTGAACCATGGCATTTCCATTGCCTCCCGGCCGGGACAGGGGACGCTGGTGCGTCTGGACCTCTCCCAGAGGCAGAAGCTGGTGGAGTGATCAAAGGTTGTAAAGGACCTTGGCAAGGGCGATGTAAAGCCGGTCTCGTTCCCGAATAGCGGCATCGGCCTGATCGCCGGGATAGTCGTAAAAACCCGCGCCGGATTTTACGCCCCATCGCCCTTCAGACGCCAGTTTTTCCAAAATCGGATGTCCGTCCTTGCGGTCGGAGAGGGAGGCGTTGAGGTATTTGTTCACGCGGTTGAAGGAGTCCACGCCGTTGAAATCGGCCACGCCGAACAGTCCCACAGCCGCATAGCGCAGCCCCATACCCGCCTTCCAAACGGTGTCGATGTCCTCAAAGCTTGCCACGCCGTTTTCCACCAGATACAGCGCCTCCCGCACAAGGGCGTATTGCAGGCGGTTGATGATAAAACCGCTGATATCTTTTTGCACGATCACCGGCTGTTTGTTCAGACCCTTCACCAGTTCATACATCCGGCTGGCGGAGGCGTCGTCGGTTTTTTCGCCCCGGATGATCTCGCACAGCGGCAGCAGGTGGGGCGGGTTCAGCCAGTGCTGGCCCATAAACCGCTCCGGACGGTGGACCGGCTTGGCCATCTCCGTAATCCGGAGGCCGCTGGTGTTGCTGGCAAGGAGGGCTTCTTCCGGAGCAAGGCGGCTGGCCCATTCCCAAAAGGCCTGTTTTTCCTCCATCTGCTCCACGATGTTCTCCAAAATCAGATCACAGTCCCGCATCGTGTCCTTGCTGGTGCTGTAGGCGATGTTTTCCAGCAGGGTGCCGGAGGCTTCCGCGGACAAAAGTTCGGATTTTATAAGACTTTCCTGGTTCAGCGCAATGAGGTTTTTCGCCCGTTCCAGGCCGGATTCCGAACGATTCCAGAGAGTGACGCGCCAGCCTGCCTGGGCGTAGACCTGGGCCAGGGAGGCTCCCATAATCCCGGCCCCCGCAATAACGGTATGCTGCTGTTTCATAGTTCCACGATCCTTTCCGGTTTTTCAGTGGGAATTGCCTTCCTCATGATATCATGGCTCTCAGCGCTTGTAAATACGCGGAAAACCGCCCTGCGTCCGAATTTTGGAACGCAGGGCGGCTTTGTATGCTTGTTTGGTTTATGCGGTCAGCCTTCCGCCTCCCGCAGCCGTTCCACGATGGTGTGCTTGGCTACGGAGCGGTAAGTCCACAGCGGCACCAGCGCTCCCAAGGCCAGGAAGATGGGGAGAATCACCACAATGGGGAGCACCGTCAGGCGGTAGGTAAAGAACCAGAAAATGTCTTCCACGGCGTTGCCCACCAGGGGTCCCAGACATACCGTCATCACCAGGGACACCGCCAGGGCCAGGAGCGTGTAATAAAGGCCCTCAAAGACCAGCATGGTTTTCAGCTGCTTTCCGGTCATGCCTACGGATTGGAGCACCGCCAGCTCCCGCTTCCGGGTGAGGATACCCGTCAGCACCGCGTTGACGAAGTTCAGAACGCCCACCAGTCCGATGATAAAGCTCAGCGCCCCGCCCATAGTTATGAACATGTTCCGGAAGCCTTCAAACTCAGCCACATGGCTGGCCCGGCTCTCGTAGTCGTAGAGGGGCTGGACGCTCTCAGTGTACTCCGCCAGAAAAGCTTCCATGTCCGCCTCCGCCTCGTCGGTGGTGTTGAAGAGGTAGGTCATAACGCTGTTGGTTCCGGTGTCCTGCTTAAACTGCTCCGCCCCCAGGATGAAATCATCGGAGCCTAATACCCGGTAGCGGTAAGAGATGGATCTGGGAACCTGCACCAGGGCGCAGACGGTGTAGTCGATATCCTCGTAGACCGTGGCCCGCTCTCCCCAGGGGCGGCCGCTCTCAATGGCGGCGTCTACATCTGTAAAGATTTCTCCGGTGTCCCGGTAAAAGAATTCCGTCTCGGTGATATAGCGGATGGTCACGGTGTCCCCCAGTTTGGCCCAGTTGCTGCCCCATTGGGTGGCGTTGTAGTCGTCGGTCAGGTACACGGCGGCAATGGCGTTCTGTGTGGGGTCCGACAAGGGAGCCAGGTCTCCCTCCAGCACATCCAGCAGGCTCAGGGGAAAATCTTCCATGCCGTACATCCGCACGCCGGTTTCCAGAAGCCCGTTGGGCATACGGTCCGTGAGCTCTATGACCTGGTCCACGACGTCCGGGGAATTATACGTTCCATAGCTCTGCCGGAGCCAATCCTCGGTAACAAACTCCTTCATGGCAGAGACGCCGCCATACACCCGTCCGGAGTTCTCCAAGCCGTTTTGGGCGTTGATATCCGCGATGATTTCCTCCGGTACGGCCTCGTCCGTGGAGCGGAAGCCGATAGTGGTCTGGAAGTAAGCGGCGTCCCCCAGGATAAAATCCACGTCGGCGTTTTGGGCCAGGTACTTGTTCATGTCGAAGCCGGTGGAGAAGGTGTAGGTAATTGTCGCCAGCACCACCGCCAGGGTGAGGGAGAGGACCGTGACCACGGTTTTCCCCCGGCTGCGGCCCAAGTTGGCCCAAGCCATACCCGGCAGGGATGCGCCGTTCTGGGCTTTGCGGAGCTTCTCCCGCTTCCCTGCTTTTCTTGGTCCGCTGCCCTCGGTGTAGCGCACGGCCTCCACGGGGGAGACCTTCGCCGCCATACGGCCCGGCCGGGCGCAGGAGAGGAACACGGTCAGGAGGGCAAACAGCGCTGCGCCGACGAAAATCAGGGGGTTGAAGGAGACAAAGGCGTTTTTATAGATCAGCTGGGCCATGATGATCGGGGTAAGCTTGTTGCCGATAACAAAGCCCAGGAGCAGTCCGATGGGGATGCCGATGAGGCTGAGGAGCAGCGCCTGCTGGCGGACGATGCGTTTGAGCTGCTTCCCGGTGGTGCCGATGGTTTTCAGCAGACCGTAGAAGCGGATGTCATTGGTGACGGAAATCTGGAAGACGTTGTAGATAATCAGGTAGCCAGTGAAGATAATCAGCAGCAGCAAAACCACAATGGCAATCAGCGTTGTGATATCAAATCTGTTGGAGAGCTGCGCTCCGGAATAGCCCCAGTTGACGCCGATTTTCAGGTAGTTTTCCGCCTGGGCATCCTCGTGCTGATAGCCGTGGTTTTCCAGGATCTGAAGGACATTTTCCTCGATATGGAGGTCGTTTTTGAACATCATGTCCAGGTTCCACACTCCGGTCATGGAGTAAGGGTCGCCGCTGCCCAGGGCGCAGAGTTCCTCAGCGGCGGAGCGGGGCAGAAGCACATTGCTGGCGACTAGGGCGCTGTCGTACTCCCACCATCCTGAGAGGGTGAAGGTTCGGGTAACCAGTTCCCGGCTGGAGGTGTTTTCGTCAATGTAGAAGGAGATGGTGAATTTCGCGCCCACCTTCGGCTCCACACCCAAAAGGGCCAAAACGCGGGTATCCGTGGCGGCCTCGTCGGTGCCCTCCCGAGGAAGGGTTCCTTCTGTAGGCTGGCAGAAGTAGTGGGGCGCGGCGGCGGGCTCCAGATAGGA
>JAAWGR010000150.1 GCA_022795445.1 Oscillibacter sp.
TAGCGGGGTACCCCGCTATCCGTTGGCCTCTGGCCAACGGATAATGAGGCTTGATATCCCCAAAATACGACCTGAAGGATTAGAGTATGGGAGGTATTGAAAATGATTTACACGGAACGAAAGAATCTGACGGTATTGGAATTGACAGAGGAGCGGGATACCTTATCTTATGATGAGTTGATCCCAGTGCTGATAGAGCGGCCTTCCAATGTAATATATGTTGAGTTGCATGGGAGGCTTTATGGCATTGTTACAATAGGCCATATTATCAGAACCCTATCCCCTGAAACGCGTCAAGTGGTGATCAGCAAGAAGTTTACGTCTGTCGCTTCGAAAGAAAATGGATATCTGCTTTCCCGCCGCTTGTTTAAAGACAATGGAAGTATTGTCTTTGTCCCCGTTGCGAATTCGGAAGGAAAATTGCTTGGAGAGTGGGCAAAAGAAGATGGTTTGTCCGCTATAAATTACATAGCATCAATAGTGGACAATCCAAAGGTTGCGGAAACCTTAAACGGGCTTGAGATCGTGCTGGTGAGACCCTGTGCCGTTTTTGAAAAGAAGCGGCAGTTGTTCTTATTTTGGAAGCAATTGCTTGAAAGGAAAGGAGCATCTTTAACGGTTATCGATTCTAAAGATGTGGAATATTATTTTTTTGAGCATAATATCAGGCGATTTGTGTTTGTTGATTTTTGTGAAGCGAAAGGTGTTCAGGGCAGTTTTTGCATGTCTGTCTTCGGCAAACAGACTTTTATTGCCCTCGATTGTGTTACATACAGGGATTTCATTCTTCGTATGAAAGATGAAGTATGCGAAGCTGGCGAAATAGAAAGAATTTTCTGCTCCCTGCAAACGCAAAATGTTTCTGTTCTTGGGTTTCATTTTATGGAAAACGAGCATGGTTTTTTGTGGGAATTTCAAAACAGAATTCAGGAGAAGTATCGTTCTCATGGCATTCCAAGTTCTCCCTATATGTTTCCAGAAATGCGCAAAGATTTTTTGGGCGAATTGTATGAAAAATATATGGATGAGAAAATGCCTATAGAAATTAATACAATTCTGATGAAAGACGGCTTTTACATTTTGCGTGATACCGATACACCGATTTTACATGCAAGCCAAGGGAAACGACAAACCGTGGGACAACCGGATGCGTATGAATGCTGCGTCTATGTAGCTGGTCCATGTATGATTGCTGGTATATATGTGGAGGATCAATATACAATTCCCAGCCTGCTGCAAAAAGAACTGAATCTGGCAGGTTTTTCTTGTAAAGTAATAAATTTGGGCTTGCCGGGGGTTTTTTTAAACCAATTGGTCGTAAATGTAGCAAAAATATTAAATGAAGACCTGAAACAGGGGGACATAGTCCTATTTGATACACATGACTTGTCGGTTTCCGGAATCCAGATGCTGAGTTTGACGGATGCGTTGGAAGAAAGCCAGGCTCCAATTGAATGGTTTGCCAATGAACCCAGGCATTGTAACCATAAAGCGAATCAGCTTTTTGCCAAGGCGATGTATGAGAAGCTGCTTCCAGTTTTGCGCCAACCCGTTGGGGATCGAAAGCCCATTGAAAAAGGCGATAACATTATTAAGTTGCTTTACATTGATCAATATTTTTCGGATTTTGATAGTTCCCAATATGAAAAAATTGGTTCAATTGTCATGAACTGCAATCCCTTTACATTTGGACATCGCCATCTGATTGAATATGCGGCAGAACTGGTGGACTTTCTCATTATTTTTGTCGTGGAAGAGGATGCGTCGCTGTTTACGTTTGAGGAACGGTTTGCGATGGTTTGCGAAGGCACGGCTGACCTCAAGAATGTGAAAGCAGTTCCCAGCGGGGATTTTATCCTTTCTAAGCGGTCCTTTCCGGAATATTTTATGAAAGAAGCAGATGAGGACATTGTACAAAACACGGAAAACGACATCACGCTTTTTGCGGAAAAAATTGCGCCTGTGCTTGGGATTACCCATCGATTTGTAGGCGAGGAACCGGAAGACGAGGTGACGAACACCTATAACCGGGCTATGAAAAAGATTCTGCCTGCCCATGGAATCGAATTGGTAGAAATCCCAAGGAAACAGGATGGAAAAGCTGTGATCAGCGCGTCTCGGGTGCGGAAGTGCCTGGAGGAGAATACGCTGGAGGCGCTGGATACGCTTATCCCAGAGTCTACAATGCGGATCTTGTTCTGTGTGAATGAATAAAGCGGTTGACAATCGGTTGTAGGGATAGTAAAATGCTGAAATAAGCAAAGGGCGTACCAACCGGTACGCCCTTCTTTAAAAAGGGAAGGATGAGCCTGAAGGAAGCGTTGGAACGGCGGGCGATTACCGCAGGCTGCTTGAGTTTATTTTCACGATAAGGAGGGCGCTATGGAATTCCGAATTCTGCGGGAAGACGAGCTGCAAGGCTGGTATGACCGCGAGCTGTGCGAGGCGTTCCCGCCCCGGGAGCGCAAGCCCCTGGACGTTATCCGGGAGCTGATCGCAGCAGGCTGCTACACACTTTGGGGATTGTTTGACGAGAGCGGCGTCCTGCTGGGGTATGCCGGGCTGTGGGGCCAGCCGGAGGGCGGCTGGGTACTGCTGGACTACTTAGGCGTTACTGCCGCACGGCGGAACGGCGGCATCGGCGGGCAGATTCTCGCGCTCTTAGGGGAGCGGGAGAAGGGGCATATCATCATTGAGTCCGAGCGTCCTCTTCCGGGTCTGGACGAGGATGAAAATGCCATCCGGGCGCGGCGTATTGGGTTCTATGAACGGGCGGGCTGCCGTGGGTACTATGACATGGCAGCCTGTGGTTCCCGCTTCACAGCAATGACGGCGGGGGATGAAGTGGACGTTCCGGCCATGATCGCGGCGCACCGTGCCATTTACGGAAACAGCCGCCCTGACGTAAAAGTCCCTCTGGGGCCGGAGGAGGCCCCGCCCCCAGCTTTTTGGGAATAAAGAGAAAAACAAGGGCCCTTTTACCTTTCGTGTTGACGATTGATCGCCCTGGCAGTTTCACCAAATTCCTTAGTGGGAGAGAAGAGGCATGGACGTAACAGAGCTCGAAACATTTTACGAAATGTCATTGCGTCCGATTTTTGGGGAGCAGTTTCATCTCGTACATGAGCGCGATGACTTCGTTCATATTATTTTGGATGGTGAAAAGGAGGACTTCTTTTTTACTCTTTATGGAGTTGGTCATGTGCGGTTATATTGGTGCAATGAATGTTTTATATTTGACAATCAGCGAAATGATTTGGTATCTTCTGATACCTTTGGAGAAATTGTCTTTGAAGGCAGGATTGATATACAAAAACTTCCGCAGGCGATTGTGGATCTAGTTTTACAGTTGCGAGACAGTTCCTTTTTAAGGAAAAAAGAGCTGGTGAAAGGGAAAACCCCATCTGGATATGACAGTATAAAGGATTATATCATCCAAGCAAAGACAAATAATCCTCAAAAAAGTTCGTATAGATTTGCTAATATTTTGATTGAATATCATTTGCGGCGTTGAATTGTCCCTTTGACAGATACCTGGTGCGCACACTGTTCCGGTTGGTAATTCCGATGAAGAATTTTTGAATCAACGTTTATCAACACGCAAGGAAAAAGGAGAAAGCAAGCGCCCCTCAGGCTTACGGCCTGGGGGGCGCTTGCTTGCGGGGGAAGTTACGTCTGGTTTAAAAAAGCGCTGAGTTTTTTGTCCTCCATGCGGATGTGGTTGATCAGGGCGGCGATGTGATGGTTAAGCTGGCTCAGGTTGGTAACGGTGGGGCCGGAAGAGGGAATTTGAGCGACAATCTCACCCAGTGTTTTCCGGTAACCGGTATGGAAAGCTTTATGCGCGGCATAACCAGGGTATTTGCTGCTTTGCTGGAGGCGTTCCTCATGGGCAAAATGCTTATCTACGTAGCCCAGCAGGAATTGGATGGCGGGTTCCATAGAAGAGCGGCCCTGGCCCTTGCTGCATGCGTCCATCAGCTGGCTGACAGCCCGGAAGAGCTCTCGGTGCTCACGGTCAATCACGGCATTGCCGGTTTCCAGCTCTTTGGTCAATTCATATTTCACGAGAGATTCTCCTTCCTTTTTGCGTACCTGAGAAAATTTTGTAATTCTGATTATAAAGGGCGGTTCTACCCCTGTCAATAGGCATTTTCGACGATGGTCGCTGCTGAAAAGTTTTCCTCCCATTTTGCTGGGAAATCCTATATAATAGGTATGCAAAGATGTACCATTTGATTGGATAAGTTTACTTTACAGGAGGAACTGAACATGATGCAGCGCCGTTTTGCTGAAGCACAGATCCAAGCCTTCGGTCAGATGCTGGAAAAGGACGAACGCAGCCAGGGAACCGTAGGCAAGTACTTGCGGGACGTCCGCGCTTTAGCCGCCTGGCTGGATGGCCGGGAGGCCTCTAAAGAAAACACGGCCGCGTGGCGGGAGCACCTGCTCTGCATGGGGTATGCGCCGGCGACTATCAACTCAATGCTCTCTGCCGCGAACCGCTTCTACTGTTTCCTGGGCTGGAGGATTGCCGGGTAAAATTTTTGCGCATCCAGCATCGGGTCTTCCGAGAGCCGGGACGAGAGCTGACCCGGCAGAATTACCAGCGTCTTCTGGCCGCTGCCCAAAAGCAGCGGCAGACGCGCCTGGGACTGCTGATGGAGGCTATTTGCTCGACTGGTATCCGTGTGTCTGAGCTGCGGTTCCTGACGGTGGAAGCAGCGGTGGCAGGCCGGGCTGAAATTCGGCTGAAAGGAAAGATCCGGACAATCCTGCTGGCGGGGAAGCTGCGGAAAAAACTGCTGCGCTACGCCAAAAAAGAAAAAATATCCTCCGGCGAGATTTTCCGCACGAAGGAGGGAAAGAGCATTTCCCGCCAACAGGTTTGGCGGGAAATGAAGGGTTTGTGCAAAGCGGCGGGCGTGGAGAAGGGCCGGGTGTTTCCCCACAACCTGCGCCATTTGTTTGCATCTGTTTTTTACCAGTCCAGCCGGGACATCGTACAACTGGCAGACCTCCTGGGGCATAGCTCCATCAACACTACCCGCCTGTACCTGCTTACGACCGGTGAGGATCATATCCGACAGCTGGACCGCCTGGGCCTGGTGAGCTAGGCGGACGAAATTTATATTTTGTACACTGCGCAATGAAAACCTGGATCGGGTTGGTGTGCATAGTGTGCAGCAATGGAAACGGGAGTAAAATTTTTTCTGGAAGAAGAAAAATTTTATGAAATTTTTATATAGATATCCTTGTGTTGTATCTTTTGCAACTTTGAATTTGATGAGAATATGCTATAATACAAAACAAATATATTCTGGAGGCAAAGGGATTTGTCGATTGATGTCGGGAAAATCCCATGGAACAGAAGGAAATTACCCTTGCATTCTGAACAGTTTGTGGTAAACTATCTTAAAATGGTGTTAGCGGACAAGAAATTTGAGAAAATGAGACAAGAAAAATGAGAAAAATAGTGAAAAACTAAGAAGCAATTCTAAGCATCGGAGGGCAGTATAAAC
>JAAWGR010000019.1 GCA_022795445.1 Oscillibacter sp.
GCACAGAAGGATTCCACCGGGCCCAAAAATCCCCCGCGGGGCGTCTTTTTCTCTTTTGGACCGTGAACGGCCCGTTTTCTCTTTTTCTTCGCGAAGAAAAAGAGAAAATGGGGGGTTCAACCCACCCCCCAGCCATGGGAATGGCTGCTAAAGAAGTACCTTCTCTGCTTGTTCGATGGCGCGGCGGAGGTATTCGTCGAGGCGGCAGTTTTCTGTGCCGGCTACATGGATGCCGCAGGTGGTAGAAGGGATCAAAATTTTTACCGCGTCCGAACCGGAAACGGCAGCGGCCATCGTGGGCGATACCTCCCCTAAAATCCCATTCGCCATAATAATGCCAATCGGCCCTAAAATCAAATCGGCCCTGGCAGCTTGATAAACAATCGCATTCTCCCCCGTCGCCCCCTGGGAACCTCCTGCTTTCAGCATGGCGCTGGTGGCGAGAACGTTCGTGCCTAAGCAAAGCAGCTCGCAATCCTCCGGCAGACGGGGCCGCAGGAGCCGTACCAGCTGCGCGCCAATTCCGCCGCCCTGCCCGTCCAGAACCAGGACCCGGCGGGGACGGTGTGTGGATAGATTCATAAGAATTCCCACCTTAAAGGTTGATTTTTCATAATATTTCCGTTATTATAGCACAAGACTCTATGACATGCAATGGAAAGGATGCTTACTTATGAAGAAACGACTTCAAACCCTCCTGCTGGCCGGACTGCTGCTCTTATCCGGCTGCGCCCAAACGACGGACCCGGCAGCCGATGGACAAACCCCGACGGAAGACGTCCCCCAGCAAGAGGAAGCCGCTTCTCCGGAGGCACAGACGTTCACCGATGACTTGGGCCGGGAGGTCTCCCTGGAAACACCCAAACGGGTTGCAGCCATGATCGGCAGCTTTGCGGATATTTGGTGCATTGCAGGGGGAAAGGATACCCTGATTGCCGCGGCCCACGATTCCTGGACCTCCTTTGACTTGGGACTGGGGGATGATGTGACCGATATCGGCGCGGTCAAAGACCCCAGCCTGGAAACGCTGCTGGCGGCGGAACCGGACTTGATCCTTGCCAGCTGCAACACCTCCGCCAATGTAGAGATGCTGGAAACCATTGAACAGGCCGGGCTGCGCGCCGCTTACTTCGATGTGGAAAACTTCGACGACTACCTCCGGATGCTGGAAATCTGCACCCGGCTGACCGGCTGTCCAGAGAATTACGCCGCCTATGGGGAGGCGGTAAAGGAACAGGTGGACGCCGCGGTCGCCCGTCAGGACGGCTCTGCGCCTACCGTGCTGTATATCCGGGCCAGCGGCTCCAGCTGCAAGGTCAAGGGCAGTTCCGGCAATGTCCTGGGGGAAATGCTGTCCGCTTTGGGCTGCGTCAATATCGCGGATAGCGACCAGACCCTGCTGGAAAACCTGAGCTTGGAAGCCATTATTGCCGACGACCCAGATTATATTTTCGCCGTCCTGCAAGGTGTGGGGAAAACCGCGGAGGAGGCGCAGGCGCTTCTGGAAGAAACCCTGCTGACCAATCCCGCCTGGGAGGGCCTGCGGGCTGTGCAGGAGGGCCGGTTCTACACCTTGGACCACGCCCTTTACAACCTCAAGCCGAATGCCCGCTGGGGAGAAGCCTATGAAGCGCTGGCCGACATTCTCTATCCGCAGTAAAGGCCGCCTGCTGGCCGTCCTGGCTCTGCTGACGGCCCTGGCGGCGCTGCTGAGCATCTGCCTGGGAGCCGTGTTTGTGCCGCCGGGGCAGGTCTTCGGGGCGCTCTCCGGACAAATCACCGGGACGCCGGAGGCGCGGATCGTGCTCTTCGCCCGCCTGCCCAGAACCTGCGGCTGCCTGCTGGCCGGAATGGCCCTGGCCGTGTCGGGTGCGGTCATCCAAGGCGTGCTGAACAACCCCCTCGCCGCACCGAATATCATCGGCGTCAACTCCGGCGCAGGGCTGGCGGTTGCCCTTTGCAGCGCCGTTTTCCCAGGGGTATCCGGGCCGCTGGCAGCGTTTTTCGGCGCGCTGGCCGGCGTTTTCCTGGTGCTGTTCATCGCGGAAAAAACCGGCGCGGCCCGTATTACGCTGGTCTTGGCCGGCGTGGCGGTTTCCAGTATGTTCAGCGCGGGCATCGACGCCGTTTTGACCTTCGTCCCCGACGCCCTCAACGGCTACTCGGACTTCCGCATCGGAGGCCTTGCGAACCTGTCCATGAGCCGGATCCTCCCGGCGTTCTGGGTGATCGCCATTGCCATGGTTTTGGCGCTGGCCCTGTCCGGCGAACTGGATATCCTCCTGCTGGGGGCTGAAACCGCCCAGAGCTTGGGGCTTCCCGCTAAACCGCTGCGCCTGGTCCTGCTGGCGCTGGCGGCAGCGTTGGCAGGGGCGGCGGTCAGCTTCTGCGGACTGTTGGGGTTCGTTGGCCTGATCGTCCCCCACATCATGCGCCGCCTTGTGGGAGAGGAGAGCTTCTGGCTGCTGTTCTCCTGCGCCCTGGGAGGCGCGGCGCTGCTGACCTACTGCGACCTGCTGGCCCGGATATTGTTCGCGCCCTACGAGCTGCCGGTGGGCATTGTCCTGTCGCTGGCTGGCGGGCCGTTTTTCATCTGGCTGCTGCTGCGGCAGAGGGGAGGCCGGACCCATGATTGAGCTGCAAGGGCTTTGCGTCGGGTACCCTGGACAGGCGGTGCTGGAAAACATCACGCTCTCCTTCCAGCCTGGACAGGTCCTGATCCTCTTGGGGCCAAACGGCTGCGGGAAGAGTACGCTCCTGCGGACGGCCATGGGCCTTCAGCCGAAAACCGGCGGGCAGGTCCTCCTGGACGGCGTGCCGCTGGAAAAGCGGAGCGCCCGCGAGATCGCCCGGAAAGCGGCGTACCTGGCCCAGTCCCGGACGGTGCCGAACATTACCGCCCGCCGGATGGTCCTGCATGGACGGTTCCCCTATCTGACGTTTCCCCGCCGTTACCGCCCGCAGGATCATGAGGCGGCCCGCAGGGCGCTGGAATGGGCGGATGCGTCGGACGTTGCAGACCGGCCCATGCAGGAGCTGAGCGGCGGCCAGCGGCAGAAGGTGTACCTCGCCATGGCCCTGGCCCAGGACACGGAGACCATCTTGATGGACGAGCCTACGACGTACCTGGATGTGGGCCATCAGCTGGATGTCATGGACGTTGCGCGGAGGCTGGCGGGGCAGGGCAAAGCGGTGGTCGTGGTGCTGCACGACTTATGCCTCGCCATGCGGTCGGCGGACGAGATTGCCGTGCTGTCGGAGGGCCGCCTCGCGGCCCTGGGGACGCCGGAGGCGGTTTATGCGTCCGGCATTTTAGACAAGGTGTTTGCAATCAAGCTGGGCCGCATGGAAACGGAAACCGGCTTTCAATATTATTGCACAAAACGATAAGACGGAGGCGGCTTATGGCCTATTTCCCCTTTTTTATGGAACTTGACGGCGCAGACGGCCTCATTGCCGGCGGCGGGGCGGTTGCCCTGCGGAAGGTGGAAAAGCTTCTGCCCTACGGCCCGCGTTTGACCGTAGCCGCGCCGGAGATCGCGCCGGAAATCGAGGCGTTCCCGGGTTTGACGCTGCTGCGCCGGGCCTTCTCGCCGGAGCTGCTGGAGGGGCGGCGTTTTGTCATCGCAGCTACGGACGACCGGGCGCTGAACCGCCAGATTTCCAAGCTGTGCAGGGCACGGGACATCCCCGTCAACGCGGTCGATGACAAAGACGCGTGTACGTTCCTCTTCCCCGCGCTTGTCAAGCGGGACGGGCTGTCCATTGGCATTTCCACCAGCGGGGCCAGCCCCAGCGCGGCGGTGTATTTGAAAAAACAGGTCAGCGCCCTCCTGCCGGAACGCCTGGGAGAAATCCTTACGTGGTTAGAGGAGCGGCGGGAAGACGTAAAAGCATCCCTGCCGGAGGAAGCGGCGCGGGCGGCATGTTTTTCGCGGCTGTTTACGGCGTGCATGGAAACGGGAGCGCCGCTGGGAGAAGCCGCTTTTCAGGCAGCCTTGGAAGGTTCCGGGGGAACGGGCCGGGTGTACCTGGTTGGCGCAGGCTGCGGCGCGGCGGACCTGATTACCGTCCGGGGCCTGCGGCTTTTGCAGCGCTGTGACGCGGTTGTATACGACGATTTGATTGCAAAAGAGCTTCTGGACGAAGCGCCGGAGCGGGCGGAACGCATCTATATGGGCAAGCGGCTTGGGCGGCACTCCGCGCCTCAGGCGGAAATCTGCGGGAAGCTGATTGCACTGGCGCGGGAAGGCAAAACCGTGGTGCGTCTCAAGGGCGGCGACCCGTATGTATTTGGCCGGGGCGGCGAGGAAGCCCTTGTGCTGCAAGCGGCGGGGGTGGCCTTTGAGGAAGTGCCGGGGATCACGTCGGCGGTGGCGGTTCCAGCCCAGGCGGGCATCCCGGTGACGCACCGGGGCGTAAGCCGGAGCCTGCATGTTGTCACGGCCCACACGGCGGACACGCCTGACGGCCTCCCGGCGTACCTTGGTCAGCTGGCGCGGCTTCCGGGGACGCTGGTGTTCCTCATGGGCCTGCACCAGCTGGCGAAAATCACCGGCGGCCTTCTGGAGGCCGGGATGAACGGGTCAACGCCCGCGGCGGTCATCTCCGGCGGCAATGCGCCCAGCCCGGCAGCTGTGCGGGGCGTGCTGTCCGACATCGCGGAAAAAGCAAAGGACGTACTGCCGCCGGCGGTGATTGTCGTCGGTGCGGTAGCGGCGATGGATTTGACGGCGGAAGGGTGAAAACATGATGTCCCGGCAGGGGTTGCCTGCCGGGACATTTATCTCTTTTACCTTTCGTGTGGATGAGAGCCGGCCTCCCAAATGGATTGTCAAGATGACAGGAAGAGCAGCCGTCCGTTCTGGATAACGGTATCGATATGATACGCATCACGAATAAGCAGATATTCCGCTCCATATTTTTTGCACATTTCAAGGGTTCGGGCGTTGTCCTGCAATGCGCTTTCCATGGTGTAATCTGCATCATCAAACCTTTGCTCAATGATACACGCGTATCTTTTTATATCCTCAAAATGCGACCGAATATATCCTTCGCTCATTATCAAGCAGATATACTGGATTTGTGGCAGGTAGTTTTCATTAAAATCCGCATACCAATCAAAAGGTATATAGCACCCTTCCATTATCAGATTTTGCCCATTTTCAACAGCGGTCGCGGCCATTTCCCGCACAATCGGCCAAAGATATTCTGTTAACGCTGTATCATCACTCATTGGAGTTAATTCCGTATTCTCGCTTCGGATCAGCCCCATTTTCAGGTGATCTATAGACAAATATGGGTACTTGTATTTTTCGAGCAGCTGCTGTGCTAAGCTGGTTTTACCTGTATGAGACGCACCGCCTATCAAAATAACCATATTTATCCTCCCAACAGCTGCGAATGATCGTTGTGATGGTATTCATAACCAATATTCTGCTTCCATCTGCAAATCTTCCGTCATGTCGAATTCCAGTTCCAACGTCTCGGCGGTTTCCTCCGGCAAATCCTCAAACGCTTCCAGCTGTCCTGCGAGACCATCTGCCAGAAGCTCTCAGGATTCCGCGTCGTCCTCAGAGTCGTCTCCGGCGGCTTCCGCCTTGCCCCGGAAAACCTGCGGCAGCGTCCGCAGACCCGTCAGCGGGCCGTGGACGGCGCAGTGGATGTCCCCATCCATGGGGTTCCCCGCAAAAGTTTTAAAACTTCCTTTGGGTCCGTAAGAAGATCCTCCCTTGTTTTTAGGATGGTGTAACGCTGGCAATCAGGGAATGATGCACAAATTTTTTGGCCGTTTCTTGCGAAATCATACAGAAACAGCGATGGACGCATTTTCCCCCATGGACAGCAGCCAAGGCGTTTCCGTCTGTTCCAGCAGCCCGCGCAGCGCCTCGTGCATCCCGGCGGCGAACGTGCGGTGACCGCTCTTGGAAAAATGCACGCCGTCAAAGGTAAGGGCAACGCCCCAGCCTGACGCGTCGGCAAAGCCAACGCCCAGCTTCCGGGCAAGCTCCCGGTAGCACTCCGGCAGACGGCGGGATTCTTCCAAAATGCCCGCATCCTCCACCCATGCGCCGGGTACCATCGCCGGCGGGGCCGTAAGGAGCAGCGATTCCGTTGGCGGCAGCCGGTCCAGCAGGACGCTCAAGAAGGTTTCCATCCAGCTTGTGCAGATTTTTGCCGTCAGGCCGGGATGCTGGAGCAGGTCGTTCGTTCCCAGCGTGACCGCAACTACGTCCGCCGGCTGGGAGAGAATCCATTGGCAGGCCGTTTCGATTTCGCCCGTCAGGCGTGGGATGGCGCGGCCGTTTGTCCCTTTGTTGAAAATTTGCCAGCCTTTCCGGCGCAGCAGCGCCGTCCAGCGGATGTAGTCCTCATAGCGCTCGCCAAAGAGGGAGCGGGGGTCGTAGCCATAGGTGTTGGAGTCTCCGAAGCAGACGACCCTCCAAGCTTGGCGGGGCGGCTGTTCCGGATTGGTCAGGGCGTCCAGCAGTCCCAGGCAGCCCGCTTGAATGTCCTTCCACGTGTTTTCGTAGTCCCCAGAAAACGCAGGGTCCCCGATTTCGCCGGGACGCCCGGTGAAATCCAGCAAGAGGCGCATTTTGTCCTTAGGGTCCCCGCCGCAGATGCGGCGCATGTGGCTGAGGTTTGCCCAATCCATGCCGATCAGGAGGTCGAACGTGCTGTAATCTTTCCGCTGCATCCGGCGGATGGACTTTCTGGCGCAGCGGACGCCGTGTTCCGCCAGGATACGCTGCGCCGCAGGGGAGAACGTTTCCATGCCGGCATCCGGCGCAGCGGCGGCGGAGGCGATGCGGAACTGCGTTTCCAGCCCCGCCTTTTTCACCAGGTCTTTCAGGAAGAACTCTGCCATTGGGCTCCGGCAGGTATTGCTGCCGCATACGAAAAATATACGTGTCATATTCAGAGGGCTCCTTACTTCCAATGTTTTCCACTAGTATAGCACAGTTTCCCTCAGAAGTCGAGAATGTGTTCTTCCTGTTGAAAAAAGGTTTTACGGTTTAATAGAGCGGCATGCTAGAACCATGTGCGCCTGTCACAGAGGCATCCAGCTGCCGCTGGCGATGGCAAGCAGTTTGCCGGTGTCTGCGTCCGCCAGCTCGCCCCGCTGGCGGATGAGGCTGCGCCCGGCTTTGACGATATACACCGTCAATTCCACGTTCATGCCGAATTCTACGCCGCGGATGAAGGAAACGGTCATATCCGTGGTGGTGGCCTCGCCTGGTCCTGCGGTGAAGTTGGCCACGACGCCGAAGGCGCTGTCGAACATCCCCAGGATGGCCCCGCCGTGGATGCCGCCTTTTTCGTTGATCTGCCATTTCTGCGTCTCAAACGCATAGGTAACGCTCTGTTCCTCATAGTTGCAGCGCACCAGCCGCACCTTCATTTTTTCATCGAACCCGCCGTCGCCAAGGTTCAGGTAGTGGGCGGATTTTTCCTCCACCAGCTGGATCCATTCTTGTTTTTTGTCCATACGAATCAAAGCTCCTTTCCGTTTCTTGGTTTCCAGTATAACAGGAATTCCCGGTTTGGCAAGGGGGATTTACCGCGCAGAGCCCTGCGGCGGGGAAACGCCGTGCAAACGCATATTCCGCCAGGTTTCTCCCCTGCTGCGCCCATTGCACAGCCTATTTTTCACAAATCAAAGTTTTTTGTAAAGCCAGAGGGAAAACGCCGGTGCTGTTCTTCCAGCAGAAGCGCCAGCGCCGCCGTCGCCTGACGTTCCCGCGCCAGCCCGCACGCCTGGGCGAATGCCTCACGGTCTGGTTCCGTGTTTGCCAGCAGAAAGCGCAGGCCCTCGGTATCGTTCTCCTCTAAAAGCCACCGCAAGGCCTCCGGCACATGTCCGCGGATGTACGCAAGGTAACGTTCCGCCGCGTTTTCCGTCAGTTCCACCGGATACCGCAGCCGCCACCACGCCAGCCGCAGAGCTTCTCCGGAGCTGCAGGACATTCCCAGAAAATGGTTCCACAGCTGGTCATATTTCCGAATATCCAGCGCAGGGCATGGCGGACTTGAAACTGGCAAGGATAGTGGCCGACGAGGCGGTCCGGGCAAAGGAGGACCTTGAGCGGATGGGTATGCGCTATGCCCGCAACGCGGATGGCAGTTATATGGGCTACCGTGCATGTTTTTCAAAAAAGGCGCGTTCCCATGTCGTAGAAAATCATTTCAAGCCGGTTGTAAAAGCGCTTCGGGAGGAGGCGGCCAAACGGAGGCTCCGGGCTATAAACGGCGTTACCATTTCCAACCTGGTGGTCCAGAACGGCGAATGTGCCGGGGCTATTGGTATTCAGGATGGAAATCTGCTGGCGGTCCAATGCCCCAGCGTTGTGATTGCCTGCGGCGGAGGGAGCGCCTTGTTTGCGCATAATATGTACCCTGCGGACGTTACAGGGGATGGATATGCGATGGCCCGGCGGGCAGGGGCCAGGATGAGTAATATGGAATTTGTACAGGCGGGAATCGGCCTGGCCTGGCCGGTTGTGAATTTGTTTGGAAACCAGCTTTGGGAAGCTGTCCCCAGGATTACGAATGGGAAGCAGGAGCCGTTCATTTTTCGCTATACGGGCGGCTGCTGCACAGAAGAAGACGCCATTGCGGCAAAGGGAGGACATTTCCCCTTCAGCGTCCGGGATATCTCCCGTTATGTGGAAATTGCGGTACAGCAGGAGATTACGAACGGGACGCCGACGGAGAGAGGGAATGTGTACCTGGATTTTTTGGAAGTGGACTTCGACCGCCTTTTCGCGAGGGAAAACAGCCAGCTAAAATCCATGTGGCCTTTGACGTACAAGCGCTTTAAGGAGTTGGGCGCAGACCTTTACCGGGAGAAAATTGAAATCGCCTGTTTTGCCCATGCGGTCAATGGCGGGGTTCGGATTGATGAAAACGGGGAAAGCTCCATCCCAGGGGTGTACGCCGCTGGCGAGGCCGCCTCCGGCCCTCATGGCGCGGACCGTCTGGGAGGGAATATGTCTGTTACCTGCCAGGTGTTTGGGCGGCGGGCCGGTGAAGCGGCCGCCAGACGGGCAGCGGGCAGGAGGACTCCCATCCTTTCGGAAAAAGCGGTACGGCAGGAGCGGGATTATTTGGCCGGTTTTGGACGCATCTCCGGGGAAAGAGCAGAGGAATTGCTTAGGCGGCTGAAAAAGGAATCAGACGCGGCGCTGCTCATTGTGCGAAACGGCCCTGCTTTGGAGTCGTACTTGGAGACGCTTTCCGGGATGGAAGAGGAACTACGCACAGGCGCCGATGCAGAAACGGTCGGCATTGAAAAACGTTTGGAGCTGCAAAATCTGATTGACACTGGGCGGATGATCGCAGAATCTGCGCTTGCGCGGAAGGAGAGCCGCGGCAGCCATTACCGGATTGACTATCCCAGCATGGATCCTGCATATGGCCAAATGATGGTAATTTGAAGGGTATTTTTGTAAGATTTGTGCAAATCGAGCGGGCCGCCCAATACTTTCCAGGGCAGTTTCTAAAAAACGCTTGACAATGTGGATGGAAGCCGGTATACTTGGTGAAAAAGGGGAAGGTTTTTCTTGTATTCATAATTACGAACTAAGTTCGCAAATGCGAACCACTGAAAGAGGCGTTTCTGTTGCGTGATTATTCTGTTTCTTCCATCATCAAGGCCGCAGCCATCCTGGAATATCTAAAGGTCCATAAATCCTCCACATTTTCCCAAATCCAATCGGACCTGAGCTATGCAAAATCCAGCGCTTACCAGATCCTGAAAACGCTGGAAAACCTGAAGATGGTTTCCGTCAACCAGTATGGAGAATATTCCCTGGGCTACAAGCTCTTTGAATGGGGCTGCGCCTTTGGGCGGGGGATTGATTTGCGGAACGTGGCGGGGCCGTGTATCCGGGAGATTGCGGAAGAGAGCGGGCTGACGGTCCATTTGTCCATCCTGACGAAGGATTGCGAAGGAATCTGCATCGAAAAAATCCCAGGCAAAGTCTTTACCATGCAGCTGACCAATGTGGGCGTGCCTTTGAAAATGAATACCAGCGCTTCTGGGAAAGTGCTGCTGGCGTGGCAGACGCCAGAGGTGCAGGCACGTGCTTTGGAGAAGATCCCTTATACGCCGTTCACAGAACGAAGCATTGTAACCAAGGAGGGGCTGGCTGCGGAGCTCCTCCAGGTAAGGCGGCAGGGCTACGCTTACGACGAGCAGGAGAGCGAGCAAAATTGCCGCGGGGTCGGCGTGCCGCTCTTTGCCTGCGACGGGACTTTCCTTGCAAGCGTCAGCATTGGCGCGCCGCTGATGATGATGGCGCCGGAGGAAATGCCGCATTATGTGAAAATACTCCAGACGCATTTGGAAAAGCTGTCCCCCCGCTTGGCGCCCAACCGCATTGATTTGTAAGAGGATTGTACCGTTTTGTGGCGCCGCATGGGTCAGGTTCCCCCCTCGCCTTCTGGAAGAGGGGGATCTCATGCGTTCACAATTACGAACTAAGTTCTCCAAAATGAACAGTGGGCGAGCCGAAGGTGTGCCTCTCTGGTGGCAGGACAAATCTTGCTGTAGATTACGAACTAAGTTCGTATATATGAACGGCGGATAAGAATCAACCGGTCCCGATTGCTGGGAGCAACCAAGCGCTTCGGCGCGGTTTTTGGAATGATTTCCGCGAAAATTAACAAAATGGAAGAGGAGTTGTTGGCATGCTTGAAAATCTGAAAATTCTAGCGTTCACCCACTATCTGCAAGGCCCCTCCAGCGCACAGATTTTTGGAGACCTTGGCGCGGACGTCCTGAAGATCGAATCCCCCAAGGGGGCGTTTGAACGCAGCTGGTCCGGCCCAAAAGCCTTTGTAAACGGCGTCAGCGTCTTTTTCCTGCTGGCAAACCGGAATATGCGTTCTGCCGCAATCAATTTGAAGGCCCCAGAAGGCAGGGAAGTGATCGAGAAGCTCGTAAAAGATTACGACATCGTGATTGAAAATTTCCGTCCCGGCGTGCTGGACAAGCTGGGGTTTGGCTATGAAGCGCTAAAGGAGATCAATCCCCGCGTCATTTATTGTTCCCTGAGCGGTTTTGGTTCCAGCGGGCCTTATAAGAACCGGCCGGGGCAGGACGTTTTGGCCCAGAGCATGGGCGGGATTGTGGACATGACCGGCCAGGGGCGGCCGACTCCGGTTGGGACTTCCTTTGCCGACGCCCACAGCGCGACGCTGGCGGCGGTGGGCATCCTGGCGGCCGTAAACGACCGCAGCCGGACCGGCCGGGGGCACAAGGTGGATGTGAACCTGGTGGAAGCTGTGCTGAACCTTCAGATGGAGCCCTATGCCTATTACCTGAACACGCCGGAGAAAATCTGGCCGGAGCAGGTCCGCACGGGCCTTGCCAACCGGTTCCAAAGCGCCCCTTACGGCGTGTACGAAACTAAAGACGGTTATATCACCATTTCCCTCTCGAAACACGCGGACATGGTAAACCTTCTGGAACCGGGCTGCCTGAACGGCTTTACAGAAGAAGACGCGCTGTCCCGCAGGGATTTGTATGACGCCGTTATTGCCGAACAGATGAAGAAAAAAACCACCGACGAATGGTGCAGGATTTTTGAAGAGGCCAATGTGTGGCACAGCAAACCCTATACCTATGCAGATATTGAAAACGATCCGCAGATCCAGTGGAACAAGAGCATCCTCACCATGCGCCATCCCGTCGCCGGAGCCGTCCGCGTTTTGAACCATCCCATCAAATATGACGGCGAAGCGCCTGCACTGCGCCGGCTTCCGCCGGACAAGGGGGCGGATACCAGAGAAATCCTCACCCAGATCGGGTATACCAAGCAGCAGATCGAATCGCTTTGCGGGCGGGGGATTGTGGCTGGTGGAGAATGATCTTCCATCCACGGCGGCATCTGTCCGCTGTAGTGTCCCATTCTTGGGTAATATCCACCCCTGTTGTGGATGTTATAAATTTAACTATGGAGGAGACTCAAATGAAAAAGAAGATTGCTCTCATCCTCGCAGCCGCATTGGCTGTCATCAGCTTGAGCGCATGCGGCGGCTCCGGTGATTCCGGCGGCGGTGCGGAGACGGACCTTCCCAAGGTTACATGGCGGGCACAGTCGGTTGAGACTTCCGGCACGGAACGCCAGAACTGTGTCGAACATTTCGCGCAGCTGGTCAGCGAAGCCACAGGCGGCAATTTTACCATTGAGGTATTCTCCGCCGGCACGCTGTACGGACAGGAAGACCTGATCGAAGCTGTTGGAAACGGCGTGACGGAGTGCGCCTTCACATCCAACGATTACCACTCCGGCATTGAGCCGATGCTGAAGCTGGCGGCCTTCCGCAGCTCGGACCTTTGGAACGACTACGATTTGGATGAAGCATTCCTTGCCATGTATGAGCCGCTGGTAAAGGAAGCCTATGACGGTATGGGCCTGGTCTATGTAGGAAACGTCCTGGACCTGCCCGGCGAGTGCTTCATGTCCAACGTCCGGATTGAGGACCTGGATGGGTTCAAAGGCGTCTTGATCCGCAGCGGCGGCCTGGGCCAGGAACTTTACAGCGCGCTGGGCGCATCCGTGGTCTCCATGCCGATGGGCGATGTGTACTCTGCGGCGAAGCTGGGCACGATTGACGCGTTTGAAGTGGGCGGCTACGCCGACAATTACGGCAACGCCCTCCATGAAGTCTGCACATACGTCGTAGAGCCCACGCCCCATTCTACCTCCGGCGTCGAGGTGGGCAACCTGGTCTGCAACGCCTCCGCGTACAACGCGCTCCCTGATGCGTATAAGCAGGTTCTGGAGGATTGCTGTAAGGAAAACCGCGCATACACCTTTGCGCATTTGACGACTGCTGCCGAGGAGGCGCGTGAGAAGATCCTGTCCGGCGGCGTGGAGTGCATCACCCTCTCGGACGAAGATTTCAGCAGCATCAAAGAAACAGCTGCAAAGACCTTGCAGGCATATTGGGGCCAGTCCACCCTGACGGACCAGTTCCTGAATTTGTATATCCAGTTCCTGAACGACAATGGGTTTTCCGCTGTAGCGGAAAACGTGCAGAAATAAGCGCCGGGCCGGAAGATTCCATATGCCGCCTGAAGGGACCGTTCAGGCGGCATATCCCAAAAGGAGGGGGTATTGTTGAAATATTTAGAACGTGTAAAAAACGGGTTGGATACGTTTGGAAAATATTGGGCGCTTTTGATTGTCGTCCTCTTTGCGCTCCCTGCGTTTGAAGCGGTTGTGATGCGCTACACGCTGAACCAGCCGACGATTTGGTCCCAGGAGCTTTGCTGCATGATATTCGGGGCCTATTTCATGATCGGAGGGGCCTATGGGGAAGCCTGCAAGGCGCATGTTTCCATGGATTTGTTTTACTTGAAATACCGCGGCGCTGCCAAAATGTTCGCAGACACGCTGGCCATGTTCGCCTGCGGCGTATTTTGTGTCGTACTGATTGGCAAAGGCGGCTCGACGTTCCTGCGGGCGGCGGAGATCGGCCAGCGCTCGGACAGCCTCTGAGCGCCGCAGGTGTGGCCCGTCCGGCTGTGTATCCCGTTGGGGGCGTTTCTGCTGTTGGTGCGCTCGCTGATTACCTACCTGGAGAAAATGAAGGAATCCATTGCCGCTCTCCGTGGGCATTCCAAGCAGGGGATGGGCGGAACGGCGGAAAAGGGAGGGGACCAGTAATGGAAGTTTATATGCCATTGATCATGTTTGGCCTTTTGATTGTCCTGCTGGTGATCGGCCTCCCCATTGTTTATGCGCTGTCTCTGGTGGCCCTTGGGACCGCCTTCGTCCTCTGGGGTCCGGCAGCATCTATGCCATCGTTACCGCGTCCGTCAGTACAATGAACAACTGGAACCTGCTGGCAACCCCGCTGTTTACCTTCATGTCGTTGATGCTGTTTGAAGCGGGGATTGTAGAAGACCTGTACGAAGCCTTCTACAGCATGACGGCGAACGTCCGCGGCGGCCTGGCCATGTGTACCGTAGCGGTCGGCGCGCTGATGGGTGCCATGACCGGCGTTGTGGCTGGGACGGTCATCGCCTTGACAACGATTGCCCTTCCCCAGACGCTGAAATACCAGTACGACGAAAAAATCTCCATGGGCGCCGTCCTTTCCGGCGGCGCGCTGGGCGTCGGTTTCATGTCGGCGGCGTCTTCCGTCGCCCTCAGCCACCAGGACCTGCGGGCAGTTTCTGCGGGCTATGACCATATCCGCTTCATCAAGCCGGTTTTTCTGGGGGAGACCATTACGGTGAAATACACCGTTGAGCAAAAAGACGAAGCAGCCATGAAAACGGTTGCAGCGGTTGAGGTGCTGAATGAAAAAGGGGAGCTTTGCACCGTTGGAAAGCACATCGCAAAGTATTTCGACTGACTGCGGCAGCCTGGCGTGTCCCCCAAAACCCGTGGGTTTTGGGGGATGTTTTTTGCCTGGAAAGGCTTATTTTGCGCCGCCGTCCTGCCGCCGCTGGGACAGCTTTTGTTCAAACCGGTCCTTTCGGGTATCGGCGGGGACTGGGGTGGGGTACCGTCCGGTAAAACAGGCGTCGCAGCACTGGGAACTGCCGGTCAGCCGCCACAGCTCTGCGGCGGGCAGGTATCCCAGGGAATCAACGCCGATTATCCGGGCAATTTCCTCCACCGTATGCCGGCAGGCGATCAGGTTCTCTCGGGAATCGATATCTGTCCCATAGTAACAGGGGTTCCGGAAGGGCGGCGCAGAGATGCGCAGATGGATTTCCGCGGCCCCCGCCTCCCGGAGCAGGCTTACGATCCGTCCGCTGGTGGTGCCGCGGACGATGGAGTCATCCACCAGGATGAGCCGTTTTCCGCATACGCTGTCCCGGATGGCGCTGAGCTTCAATTTTACTTGGTCCAGCCGGTGTTCCTGTCCGGGAGCGATGAACGTCCGGCCGATGTATTTGTTCTTGATCAGCCCAATCCCGTAGGGAATCCCGGAGGCCCGGCTGTAGCCCAGCGCGGCGTCCAGGCCGGAATCCGGCACGCCGATCACAAGATCCGCCTCGACAGGATGCTCCCTGGCAAGGATCTCCCCGGCTCGCAGGCGGGCGGCGTGGACGGATACGCCGTCCATTACGGAATCCGGGCGGGCAAAATAAATGTACTCAAAGATGCAGGGGGTCCGGAGCCTGCGGCCGCAGTGTTCCCGGCGGGAGGTGACGCCGCTT
The DNA here is from genome assembly GCA_022795445.1 of Oscillibacter sp. Lineage (GTDB taxonomy): Bacteria > Bacillota > Clostridia > Oscillospirales > Oscillospiraceae > Oscillibacter. The sequence goes on from JAAWGR010000019.1 coordinate 15,191, forward strand.
TGCTGGAAGATCAGGATTTCCCCCGGTTCCAAGTCCCGCACAAACTCCGCGCCGACGGCGCTCAGAGCGCAGCTCTCCGACGCGGCAATGTAACTCCCGTCCGGCATCCTGCCGTAGCACAGGGGGCGGAAGCCGTAGGGGTCCCGGGCACAGAGCAGCTTCTGGGGGGACATGAGCACTAAAGAATAAGCGCCGTCCAGGCGGTGCATCGCGGCGCTGAGGGCGTCTTCGATGGAGGGGGCGGTGAGGCGTTCTTTGGTGATGATGTAGGCGATGGTTTCCGTATCGCTGGTGGTGTGGAAGATGGCCCCGGAGAGCTCCAGCTCGTTTCGGAGTTCCGCGGCGTTGCTGAGGTTGCCGTTGTGGGCAATGGCCATGCGTCCCTTTTGGTGGTTGACTTCAATGGGTTGGCAGTTGCTGTAATTTGACGCGCCGGTGGTGCCGTAACGGGTGTGGCCTATGGCTATGCCGCCCTGGGGAAGCTGGGAGAGGGAGCCGTCGGAAAAGACCTCCCCCACCAGGCCCAAGCCCTTCCGGGAGGCAAAAACGCCGTCGTCGTTGACCACGATGCCGCAGCTCTCCTGGCCCCGGTGCTGGAGCGCATAGAGCCCGTAATAGACAATCTGCGCCACGTCTGCCGGCTGGGGGCGGAAGACGCCAAAGACGCCGCATTCTTCATGGATCGCCATAAATTACCTCGCATGTAATAAAAATAAAATAAGGAAAAAGGCAGCGGCTGCATTGCAGGGAGTACCCTTTCAAAGACGCCGTTGCCTTTTCTCCTGGATTGTATACCAAGCGGCGGCGGTTGTCAATTCCCTTTTTGCGCGATTTTCCCCGGAGAAAATAGGATTGTATTTCGCAAGCGTGTATGGTAGAATTAAGCAGATTTTTGGTGGGAGGTGCCGGATGAAATACGTGTTTCAATTTGCCCGGATTCTGGCAGTGTGCTTTTTGGGGGAGGTTTTGGCGGCGGCGCTGCCCCTGCCCGTCCCGGCCAGTGTGTACGGACTGCTGCTGATGCTGGCGGCGCTGAAGCTGGGCGTTGTGCGGCTGGAGCAGGTGAAGGAGGCGGGGGGATTTCTGGTAGGGATTCTGCCGCTGCTGTTCCTTCCGGCGGCGGTGGGTGTGATGGACTTGTGGGCGGAGCTGCGGGCGATGTTGCTGCCGTGTTTGATAGCCGCCGTGCCGGTGACGCTGTTGGTGATGGGCGCGGCGGGCCTGGCGACGCAGGGGATGCAGCGTCTGCTGAAAAAAGGGGGGAAGCGGGATGCGTGAGGGATTGCTTGCATATTTGAGCGGCAGCGGCGTATGGGGCGTCGTGCTGACCATCGCGGCCTTTGGGCTGGGGACGGTCCTCAACCGGAAGACCCATAAGGCGTGGTGCAATCCGCTTTTGTTGGGGAGCCTGTTCGTGATTCTGCTCCTCTCGGTCCTCCGGGTACCTTACCCCGATTATAAAGCCAGCGCCGCGCCGGTGAGTTACCTCCTGCTGCCCGCCACCGTCAGCCTCGCGATTCCGCTGTATGAAAAATGGCAGCTGCTGAAGGAAAACACAGCCGCCATCCTGGCGGGGATTCTGGCGGGCGTTGTGGTCAGCCTGGGCAGCATTGTGCTTATGGCCTGGGCCCTGAAGCTGGAACCCGCCCAGGCTGTCACGCTCCTCCCTAAGTCCGTCACCACCGCCATTGGCATGGACGTGGCCGCGACGCTGGGCGGAATGGTCTCCCTGGCAGGGGCGGTGATCATCCTCACTGGCATCCTGGGCAGCCTGACCGCGGAATGGGTGTGCAGAACCCTGAAAATTACCGACCCCCTTGCCAAGGGAATCGCCATCGGGACGGCAAGCCATGCCATTGGGACCTCCAAGGCGTTGGAAATGGGCGAAGTGGAAGGCGCAATGAGCGGACTTGCCATCGCTGTGGCGGGCATCCTCACCGCTGTGCTGGCGCCCGTCTTCGCAGGCCTCCTGCCTTGAGGCCCCCGCAGACGCCTGTCCTGAGCTCCCTTTTCAAATTAGTGTTGTTCCATGCCGTTTGACAAAACCGTTGGTCAAATTATCTAAACGGATGCGGGCAGCCATCAATTGACGGATGACTGCCCAATCACCTGAAGGTTATTTTTTTGCCGAACCGGAGAGCATATCCTCCAACTCAGCTTTTCTTTTCCATTCAATTTCATCCCCACATTCACTTAAAAGAGGAATACGGTTTGTATGGACACCATCAAAAAAATTCATTTTTTCTTCTAAGGAAACCGCATTACAGCTTCTGGAAGGCATCGTTGATAATGCGTATATTGGAACACTCAGACGCGTTCAAAAATTATAAAACTTGTGATTTTTGAAGACGCCTGATATGAAAAAATTGGCCGCCGCAGGCTTTGCAGCCCACGGCGGTCTGATTTTGTTTCGCTTATGCCTGTATATCTGACTTTTGGGGGATTTGCTCCTAATCAATTATACAAGCGGGATAGCGAGTGCAGACGATAGCGGTGGGCTTGCCGTTGTTCTTCAACGCGAGATAATTGGGATAGAACAAGCCGAGGGACTTCACAGAGTCGGTGCTGTACTTGGTGATGTCGCTGGCATAGAACGCTCTGGACAACATGACGGTAAAGTTTGACTGCGTGACCGTGTTGGCGGGCCGGAAGCTGCCATCCGTATATCCGCCGACGATGCTCAGGGATGCACACCACAGGATGGAATCATGGAACGTGTGATTGTCGGGAACATCACTGAAACTCAGGATATCGGCGACCGCATCGCTGAGAGATGTGCAGGCCGGACAGCCGGGGCTGCTGCATACGGCGCCGGTTTCAGCGGCGAAGGCCGAGACGGAGGGGGACATCGCCATAACGATGGCAAGAGCCGCCGCGATAAGACAGCAGAGGCGGTTGGCAGCACATATGATTGTACCCCCTCACTTTCTTATTTTGAGATTACAGTTTATCGCCTGTTAAGGCTTGGTATTACTGATTGCTTGAGCCGGGTTTTCGCTTTGCCGCGGCCGACTGCGTGAGATTCTATCTTTTCATAAGCCATCATTACACCGCTCCTTTTCGTATCTGCGCAGCTTTTGATTTACCAAGCGAATTATATCACACATCAATTACCGCAGCAATCTGCTTTGTGGAAACGTCCGAAGGAATACTGCGGCCACACTTTTTACAAAGGGAGGTCCTGAGAAAAAACTTGACTTTTCCAAAAGTTCCTGTATAATGTAGGAGTTCGCAAATGCGGGCATATCCTTGCTCTCATCCGTCCGGTGAGGGCCATCTGTCCAAAAGGAGGTGCAATCATGGCAAAGGTTTCTGCCAATTATGAGGTCGTATACATCATCGACCCTGCACAGGGTGAGGAGGGCATTGCCGCCCTCGTCGCAAAGTTCAAAGCCCTGGCTGAGCAGCACGGTTCCGCCGTCGAAGTGGAGGAATGGGGCGCACGTAAGCTGGCCTATCCCATCGACTACAAAAACGACGGTTACTACGTCCTCATGAACTTCACCAGCGAGCCGTCTTTCCCCAAGGAGCTGGACCGCGTTCTCGGTATTACCGACGGCATCATGCGTTCCCTGATCGTCTGCAAGGGCGAATAAGGAGGAACTTCGATGCTCAATAAAATTGTCATCATGGGCCGTTTGACCCGTGACCCGGAACTGCGCCGTATCCAAAACGGTACGCCGGTGACATCCTTTACCCTCGCGGTGGACCGGGATTTCAAGTCCCAGAGCGGCGAGAAGGAAACGGATTTCATTGACTGCGTTGCTTGGCGCAATACCGCGGAATTCGTCAGCAAATACTTCACCAAAGGCCGTATGGCCATCGCGGAAGGACGTTTGCAGATCCGCGGCTGGACGGACCGGGACGGCAATAAACGCCGCAGCGCGGAGGTCATCGTGGAGAACGTCTACTTCGGTGATTCCAAGCGTGACAGCGGCGGCGACTACGGCGGCCCCCCGCCTTACGGCGCTCCCGCCAGACCCTCGGGCAGCGCTCCTGCGCCGGACTCCGGCGCGCCATATGGAGGCTCCGAGTTCGCGGAAATCGGCGAGGAGGATGGCGAGCTGCCATTCTGAGCCCCCTGCGCCGGTGACGAAAAAATCTCAGCTCTTTCAGCCGGTCCTGCGGAACCGGACTGTTTTCTGAAGAAAAGGAGGAAGCATTTATGGCTTTTGATCGTGAAAGACCCGGCCGTCCTGGCCGTGGAAAACGCCGCAAGGTCTGCCAATTCTGCGTGGAAAAGTGCGAGCACATCGATTATAAGGACGCGGCGAAGCTGCACCGCTTCATTTCGGAGCGTTCCAAGATCCTGCCCCGCCGTACCACCGGCACCTGCGCCATGCATCAGCGTCAGCTGACCGAGGCCATCAAGCGCGCCCGTCAGATCGCGCTTCTGCCCTACGTTACAGACTAACAACAAAGGACAGCCGGTTCCTTCCATGGGGCCGGCTGTTTTTTTGCCCTGGGTTTGCGGGAATTTTTCCCACGGACACAGGCGTTTTTTATAATAAACAAGCGCCCCGCCTCTTGAACCGGCAGGGGCGCGTTTGCTTTATGAATTCCGGAAGCCCAGGCCGTCCCGGATTTTCCGGCAGTCCTCATGGTCAAAGCCGTACTGAAAATCCCGGATGGCCAGGGTGTGGCCCCGCTTACGGTACAGCCACAGCACGGCGGAGTTTTGGAGGGCCTCTTTTAAATCGTGGCCGCGCTCTTCGCTGCCCTCGTCGAAAAAGATGTCTTTCAGCATATCATACGGTACCCGTGTCCCGTTCAGCACCAGCCCCAGCTCATAGAACCGTGCGCTGCCGCCGCCTTTCCGGGGGAACTCCTCCAGCAAGGGGCCGAACTCCGGATCGGCGTCCCCCGGGGCGCGGGGACCCTCCCACTCCAGCACGGTCTTTCCGCCGTGACGCTGCCGCTGGGCTTCGGCGTTGGCCCGCCGTTCCCCGCTCTGCTTCTTCCAGCCCTGTAACAGTCCAATGATGAACAGAACGGCGATGATCACCAGCGCGATCACAACAACGATACCAAGAACTCCAAACACGACCCCTATTATCAAAGCGCTGTCCATAAAATTTCCTCCTTGTATTTCGGCATGGCGTCCTTTTGCCACATATTTCCCCATTTTACACCAATTTGGTGGAAATTACAAGGCGTTCCAGGGAGAAGACCTGCCAAGGGGGGAGTTTAGTGGTGCACCGGAAGTCCTTTTTCTTTTCGCATCACATAGTTTGTAAGAAAAATTCCCTCTCGTACCACCTGTTGTTTTTGGATCACAGAATACCCTCTGTTTTCAAAAAACGGTCTTGCTGTGATCGAAGCATGGGTGGTGATATCAGCTGGAACCGCCTGCTCCAGCTGATTGCAAAGAGCGGTGGCAATCCCTTTCCTCTGGTAACTGGCATGGACGTATAACCGGTCGAGATAACCGGTTTCATCAATATCCCCAAACCCTACGATTGTGTTCCCCTCCACTGCAACGACGCAGTAATGCTGCTGAAAGGACTGGTTCCATGCTTCCAAATCCATCCGACCTGTCGCCCATACGTCTAATTGTTCCTTCGTGTAATCGCCCGCGTTGACCGTGTGGACGGTGCGATAGAAAAGTTCCGCCAGTTCCTTGCTGTCGGACGGCTGATATGCCCGTATCAGCATAAAATCTCACGCTCCAAATCCCGATTTGCCGAATTGGTACGAACAAAAGGATACCACCCGCGCAAGGAATTTTCAACCGTTCATCCCGCCGGATGCTTTAAAGGATTTCCAGCAGTCTGGACCGGTACATATCCTGCACCCAGACCAATTCCCCCAGCCCGGTAAAGCTGCATTGGACCGAATGCCCAGCTTCTTCCAGGCGTTCTTTCCATTCCCCAGCCATGTCGTTCCTGGCGTGGTCGCCGGCAACCAGCATCAAAGGCAGCAGCTGGACCTTACAGGGCGTTTTCAGCTGCCGGAGGATATCCTCCAGCCGCGGCCAGCCCTCCACGGTTCCGATCAGGATATCGCTTCTGCCCGCGAACTGCAAAGCGGTCTGCAAGGCGGGATAGACGGCGTTAGCGAAGTGCCCGCTGCCGTGGCCCATATATACAACGGCTTTGCCGTCCTGCTGGGGGTGCGCCTGCGCGATTTTTTCGGTGAACTGGAGGAGGTCCTGCTGACCGGCCAGCAGGGGCTTTCCGACGGTCAGTTTTTCAAACCGGCCCGCAAAGCTTTCCGCCTCCGCCTTCAGTTTATCGTACTCATAACCGTACAGCAGATGGGTGGGCTGCACGACTACATTCCTTACGCCGTCGTTCCACAGCTGACCCAGCGTCTCTGTCAGGCTTGGGACGTTTTCGCCGCGGCTGGCAAGGATGCGCCGGATGATGGAGCTGGTGAAGGCCCGGACGGCGGTATAACCGGCCGCGGCTTCTCTCAACACGGTCTCAACGGCCTCGATGCTGCCGCGGGCCTCCGGCACGCTGGTGCCGAAGCTGGTGATGACAAGCGCCTGTTTCATACAAGGTGGCCTCCTTTGAAAAAATAAGGGGGGGGGGTTCCGGCGGGGCGGCCGCAAAGGGAAAACCAGCCGTAACAGGTGGTTACGGCTGGTAAGGATGGGTATGGGGGCAAGTGAGCGTTCCTATCTTCCGTAAGAATCTCAGAGTATGAGGAACAAGCAGGTCTCCTGACTTATGCTTCAACGCTTACCGCGCCTTCCCGGGACGCGTGTCCCAGTGACATTATGCGGCTTGCTGGCAATCACAGTGACGGGATCGTTTCGGACTTTCACCGAATTCTCTTTTCATCCATTGCTGGAACTGGTTCCGCCGGCCAAAAATGGTCGAAATATGAAATTTTACCTTTACTATACGCCTGTCTGTTTGGTTTGTCAAGCCGCCCATGGAAAGCTCCCTTTTGCTGAGAAACGGCTGTATTAGAACACCAGCAGGCCATTTTCGTCATATTTGAAATCAGGTCCCCAGGCAACTTCCCAAAAATAACCGTCCAAATCGGCAAAATAGGCGTGATACCCGCCCCAAAATACGTCCTGCGGTTCTTTGACAATGCGCCCTCCCGCCTCTCGAACCAATGCAATCACCTCCTGGACTTTTTGCTTGCTGTCGACATTATAGGTCAATGTAATGCCGCCAAAGCCATTGCTGGGTATGGGCGGATCGGTTGGATGGATGTCTTTCGCTAACAGGTCTAACGGGTACAATTCAAATTTTGTCCCGGGCGTATCAAAAAAGCATACGGGAGGGTTGTTTTCCTTGCAGTCTGTGCAAAAGCCCAGCTTGTCCCGATAAAAGGTGACGGCGCGTTCCATACTTCTTACACCTAAGCAAATACAAGTGATTTTGTTCATTGCGGCATTTCCTCCAAATCTTTTGTTGCAGGCTGGGGTGAAAGCGTCTTTTACCAGCAGAGGTTTTCGTTCCAATACGCCCATATTTGGGCGCGGTCCGGCGGGCCGTCCGGCAGCGTTTCCAGGAAGTCCAGGAAAGCCGGGATGTTCTCGCCCCGAAGTTCCAGATCCTCCGGCTGGACCGTCTGCTCTTTCCGGCATCCCAGCCAGCAGCTGCATATCAGAATGCAGGTTTCCAGGACCCACATGGTCCTCAGCTCTTCCGAAAAAGTTCCCGCACCCTCGCTGTATTCCCAGATGCCGCCCTCCCCAAGGACCGCCTCATACAGATCGTCCCAATTCCCGGCGCCCTGCCGGTACGCCTCCCAGACCCGGATGGCCTCGTCCAGCTGCCGGGCGTACTCCGGCTCCAGCTGGCTTTGGTACTGTGCAAAAATCCGCCGGGCCAAACGGGTCAGACGGGCTTCGGTTGTGTTTTCCATCGCGTATGCTCCTTTCCAACGCCGGTCTTCTGTCAGTTTCAGCAATCTCCTGTCGAATCTTGATCATAACATCTGTTCCAATTTGTGTCAAGCCGGACCTGTAAAGCTGCCGGTGTTTTTCGGCAAAGGGAATTTGAAGTCCCCCTCTTCCTTTTTTCGACAAATTGTGATAAAATAAAACAAACAGAAAATGGGAATGCCGGGCCATCGGATGGAAAGGAAAACATCCTGTGCGGCGGTAACGCCTGAAAAGGCGTGCGCTTGGCCCGGCGGAGAAGAGGAAAGGAGCGGTTGAGATGAAAAAACGGGGAATTACGCTGCTGTTGGTCCTGGCGCTGTTGGCTGGGGTCCTGCCGGCCCATGCCGCGGAAGCGTCCGGCCCAAAACTGGCGGCGATCACGTTTGACGACGGTCCCGGCCCCTATACGAACAGCCTTTTGGACGGGCTGGAACAGCGGGGCGTCGCGGTGACGTTTTTTATGCTGGGCTGTCAGGCCGCGCAATATCCCGCCGTGGTAAAAAGGGCTTATGAAGCGGGGCATCAAATCGCCTCACACACGTACAGCCACCCCCAGCTGACCCAATTGGGCAGCAAGTCTGTCCAAAAGCAGCTGGCGGACACCGCCGCCGTTTTGAACCAGGCCACTGGTACGCGCAATACCTACATGGTCCGCCCGCCCTACGGCAGCGTGAACGCCCATGTCCTCTCCTTGCTTAACGCGCCTGCGGTCCTCTGGACGGTGGACACCCTGGATTGGCAGTCCCGCAACGCCGACGCCATATACCAACACATTGTGAACGACACTAAGGACGGCAGCATCGTCCTGCTCCACGACATCTATGCCACCACGGTTTCCGGCGCGCTGCGGGGCATCGACGCGCTGCTGGCGCAGGGGTATGAGCTGGTGACGGTCAGCGAGCTGCTGCGCCGCCGGGGTTATGACGCTGCGCCGGGGAGGAAGTACAGCAGCGCGCCTGGGCGCGTCACCCTGCCCGGCATCGCCCAGCCTGCCATTGCCGCAGACGAGCGGGAGGATGGCCGGTATGTTACCCTCACCGCAGACGCCGGGACGGCGATTTACTACACCCTTGACGGGACCGCCCCCACCTCCCAAAGCGCCGTATATACCGGACCCTTCCTCCTGGAGAAGGCCGGGACGGTCAAAGCCTTTGCGGCGTACTCGCTTAACGGCGCCCGCAGCCAGGTGTCGGAGCTTGCCCTTGAAGAACCGCGGCTCAAGGCGCCCGTCATTACGCTGGCAAATGAGTCTGCTGTGATCACCGCCAATGGGGACATCCACTACACATTGGACGGCACGGAGCCGACGGCGGCGTCGGAATGCTATACCGGACCGGTGCCGCTCCCTGCCGGCACGATAATCCGTGCCGCTGCCATGCGGCCCGGCTACCAGGACAGCCCGGTCAGCAGCCTGCTGCACTCCGAACGGGGCAACCTGTTCTCGGACGTTCTGCCAACGGCAGCGTACTACCACGCTGTGGATGAAGCCGTTTCCCTGGGCGTACTGGCGGCGGAAGGACAGGCGTTTTTCCCGGAGCGGCCGGTCACGCGGCAGGAGCTGGCGGAGGTCCTGTACCGTCTGGACGGAAGGGCGGCGGGCCTCCAGATTTTGAACGGCTATGAGGAAGATGCCGCCGGCTTGGACGCGCCGGTCACCCGGGAGGGACTGGCGGCGGCTCTTTTCCAAATATGGGGAGAGGCGCCGGACGACAGCCGTCCGCCGACGAAGCTGTATGGATTTGCGGATTGGATGGACATTCACATTGAGGCATGGGATGCAATGGATTGGGTGGTAGCGAACGGGGTGCTGAACGGCGTTTCAGAAACTGTGCTTGCGCCCCGCAGCGCCGTCACCCGCGGGCAGCTGGCCAGCATCCTGATGCGCAGCCAAGGATTCTGGGCGGGCGCGGAGGCTTTGGCGTAACCGTTCGCTATGGAATCCGTCGGCTTGCCGGGCAAGGCGGAAGGACGAACAATTGAAAGAGCTGAGATTCGTTCCAAAGAAGCGGATCTCAGCTCTTTTTGGTTCCTGCGGAGGCGTTTTCCGCGGCGGAAAGGAGGGGACGGCATGGAAATTTTTGTAAACATATGCAAGGATGTCTTTGTGAATGTTGATATTTGATAGAAAATATTTTCCGCAAAGCAGGCGGACGGAGGACCACAGTTCTGAGGGCCGCTCCGTAAAAGCATACAGGATGCGGCCCGCGGCTGCCAAACATTGCTGGATTTTTCCGGTCATGGGAAAACAAACGTTTGAAATGTCCTGCGCGCCGGCGTGGCTTGGTTTTCCCGTTTTTTGTTCCTTAATACAGAATATTTTTTGTATTTTATTGCATGTTCAAGAGAATAATGTCATCAAAATGGTCCCTGTGCTTTCCGGAAGCCGTGAAGATGGGGTATGACAGAAACTGTTCAGATTACAGCTTTTTTTCTACATAATGACGAAATTCCAGAAAAAGGTTGCACAAATTTTTTGCATCCTTTATAATTAGATCAAAATTAAGGGGAAGGAACGTGATCAAATTAACGTGGAAAAGTTGAATGCATACCTCGCGGAACTGTTTGAAAAGCGGGGATATCCGGGGATGGCCGTATGCATCCGCGGACCGGAAGGAACCCTCTTTGAAAAGGGCTATGGCTGCCGGAGCATGGAACCTAAGAAAAATGTGGACGGCGATACGGTGTTCGGGATCGCGTCCATGAGCAAATCCATGACCGCGCTGGCCTGCTGCATCCTACAGGCCGAGGGGAAAATGAGCCTGGATGACCCGGTGACGGACTACTTCCCGGATTTTCATGTCCCCGGGGCAGCGGACGAGTGCGTGACCGTGAGGACGCTTGCCATGCACCGGGCGGGGATTCCGCCAATGGAGCCCTTGGAATGGTCCATCGCCAAAAACAGCATCGAGCGTGACAGCAAGTGGTACCGGGAGATGCTGCGGACCGCCCCGAACCAAATGAATCAAATTGAGCAAATTGTTGCGTACATCACAGCAGGGAATTATGAGCCTCTTGGAGCGCCCGGGGAATATATGAGCTATTCCAATGAAGGCTATGCCCTGCTTTCTTATATTGTTGACCAGGCCGCAGGTGTATCGCTGGAAACCTTCCTGAAGGAGCGGATTTTCGCCCCTCTGGGTATGGAGCGCACCGTCTTGGACCTGGACGGCAGCGAGGCGAAGGCGCTGGCAGGGGGGAACATCACCAGTCTCTTTGAGCGGGACGAGGACGGCCAGCTTGTGTGGGACGACAACTGGTCGGTCCTGCCGCCCTTCCGGGGCTGCGCCTGCGTCAAGTCCACCGCCCGGGATATGGCAAAATACTACCAGATGCTGGCGGACGGCGGCCAGTGGGAAGGCCGCCAGGTGATCCCCGCAGAAGCCGCCGAGTGGATGTACGGCAGGGAGTTTCCCCTGCGGGATAGGCCCTTTTACTGCATGGGGCTGAAGAAGCGGCGGATTGGCGGGAAAATGGTATGCGAGCACTCCGGCGGGCTCCACGGCACCTCCACCCAGGGCGGCTTCGTGGAAGGCGGATACGCGGCGGTGGTGCTTTGCAACGAGGGCGACCTGGGCATGGACGAGTTCCAGTGGGCGTGTTACAACGCCATCCTGGGGCTCCCGCTGGAAACGAAGCATTACTATGCCGTGCCCAACGGGCGGGAGTTCCGCAGGCCAGGAATGCTCTGCGGGGATTTCCTCTCCAAAGAAGGCCTCCCGGTACACTGCACCGTCCGCATGGAAGAGGGCGAACTGGCAGCGGAGTATCACGGGAAAACGGTACGGCTGCTCTATTGCGGCGGAGCCGATTTTGTGGCGGTGGACGCGGAACACCCGGAAAAACGGGTGGAATCCTTGCGGTTCTATATCAGAAACGGAAAAGCTTGGGGGGTGGAATGCGGCTCCAGGATCTATCAGCGCACAGCGGCTGACGGATAAGGGCCGGCGGCGGGGAAGGACATTGCCCCAGCCGGCGGGAAAGCTGTACAGGTACAGAAAGGGGAGGTAGGTATGAGAGGATATCTGGTCAAACGGGTGCTGCAAGGGATTCTCTTGATCGTGGCGGTATCGATGCTGGTGTTCAGCCTGCTGTACATGATGCCGGGAAACCCGGTGGATATGATTGTGGACCGGAAGGTATCGGTCGAAAAAAAGGCGGAGATTGCCCATGAGATGGGGTATGACCTGCCGTTGACGGAACAGTATGTAAGATGGGTGAAGGGGATCGTGGTGGACCACAATTTCGGGAACTCTACCCGGTATAAGGTGCCGGTGCTGGACCTGCTGAAGGACCGGATTCCCAGGAGCCTAGTGCTCTGCGGATGGTCGCTGCTGATCGAGATGCTGATTGCGCTGCCCATAGGATTGTTGTGCGCCATCAAGAAGAATTCGTTTTTTGACCGCTTTACCGTGGTGTTTACCCTGATTTTAACGGCGATGCCGGCCTTCTGGCTGGGCGCGCTGCTGATACTGGCTTTCGGCGTGTGGCTGAAGGTGCTGCCGATCAGCGGCTATAAGGGGGTGGAATATTTGGTTTTGCCGGTATTTGCCCTGGTGTCGGCCAGCATCGCGGGAACCATCCGGCTGACCAAATCCGAGGTTTTGGAGGTACTGAACGAGAAATATGTGACGACGGCGGTGGCCAAGGGGCTGCCCAGGCGGACCGTCATGGTCAAGCATGTGCTGCGCAACGCGCTGATTATTGTAACCGTTCAGGTGTTCATGTCCATCCCATGGCTGATTTCCGGCGCGGTGGTCATTGAGAAGATTTTCGACATCCCCGGCATGGGCGGGCTGCTGCTGAATTCCATCATTGTGCAGGATTTCCCGGTGGTACAGGCGGTGCTGATGATTGTCGCGGCGCTGACGGTGGTGTGCAACCTGGTGAGCGATGTGGTAATCGGCATTCTGGACCCGCGGATCCGGATCTCGATGGGCGGGGGTGACAAGTGATGCGCGGAAGAGGAAAAGCACAAGAGACCTTACAGGCGTGCCTGAAGAACGGGGATTTTATGGTTGGCGTCGCCATCCTCCTGAGCGTTTTCCTGGTGGCCATCTTCTCCGATTGGATCGCGCCCTACAGCTATACGGAGCAGCTGGTGGGGGCCAAGTTTTCCCCGCCGTCGGCGGAGTTCTGGTTCGGGACCGACGAGCTGGGGCGGGATGTGTTCTCCCGGGTGATTGCAGGCACGCGGATTACCCTCTGGGTGGCGTTCATCGGCGCGACGCTGGAATTGGTTTTGGGCGTGACAATCGGCCTGATCTGCGGGTATTTCGGGAAATGGGTCGACCGGGTCTTTTCGTTCTTGACGGACCTGACGTGGTGCATCCCAGGAACCATTTTGGCGCTGGCGGTGGTGACTCTGCTGGGGAAGGGCCTGACCAACTCGGTGATTGCGATTTCCCTTGTGAGCTGGGCCTCCTACGCAAGGCCGGTGCGGGCAAAGACCATGTCCCTGAAGAATATGGCGTTCGTGGAAACGGGAACGGCCTTCGGGGAATCGTCCTTCTCCCTGATGTTCCGCTATATCCTGCCAAACGTGGTGCCGTCGCTGATCGTCATGGTCTCCATGAGCCTCCCGGCGACGATCCTCTCGACGACAACGCTGTCCTTCCTGGGGCTTGGCTCCCAGGCGCCCTCGCCGGACTGGGGGCTGGCCCTTTCCAACGGGATTACCTATATCGTAAAAGCCCCCTGGCTCAGCATTTTCCCGGGCATCGCGCTGGTGTATACGGTGCTGGGGTTCAACCTGCTGGGCGAAGGCCTGCGCGATATTTTGGACCCCCATATGAAAGCGCAATGATGGAGAGGTGGACGGTATGAAGGAAACATTGTTAAGCCTGGAGCATCTCAGCATTGATTACAAAGTGAAAGGCGGCTACCTCTCGGCGGTCAACGACGTGAATATGGACATCCGGGAGGGGGAAATCTTTGCAGTGGTCGGGGAATCCGGCTGCGGCAAGTCCACGGTGGCCCACAGCATTATGCGCCTGCTCTCCGGCGGGAACGCGAAGATCAGCGGCAGCATCCGGTTCGGCGGGCGGGAGCTGACTGCCTGTCCGGAAAAGGAGATGGAGGCCATCCGGGGGCGGGAGATCGGGATGATTTTCCAGAACCCCTTGGATTCCCTGAACCCGGTGTATACCGTGGGGGCGCAGGTCAGCGAGGCGATCATGCTGGACCGGGTGGAGAAGCAGGAGGCCATGAAACGGGCCATCCGGCTGTTCCAGGATGTGAAGATGCCGGACGCGGAAGAGCGGGCGGCCAGCTTCCCCCATGAGCTCTCCGGCGGCATGCGCCAGCGGGTGATGATTGCAATGATGCTGTCCCGGGACCCCCGCCTCCTGATTGCGGACGAGCCGACGACGGCTTTGGACGTGACCATTGAGGCGCAGATTTTGGAGATTATCAAAGAGCTGAAGGAAACGCACAACACGGCCATTCTTCTGATCACCCACAACTTTGGGCTGGTGGCCGAGGCGGCGGACAAGATTGCAGTCATGTATGCGGGAGAAGTGGTGGAGAGCGGGGATGTGTTTGAGATTTTTGAAGCCCCTATGCACCCTTATACCAGGCTGCTGATGCAGGCGCTGCCGCGGTCGACGAAGCGGGAAGGCCGGCTGCAGACCATCGACGGCTCCGTGCCGCGGATTTTGGATAAGAAGCCGGGATGCCGGTTTGCAAACCGGTGCCCCTGTGCGGAGGAACGGTGCAGGAACGAGACGCCGGAGGAAACGGCGGTCAGCGAGACCCACCGCTGCCGGTGCTTCCTTGTGCCGCCGGGGCAGCCTTCGGGCAGGAAGGGGACGTGAGCGATGGCAAAGATGGTAGAACTGGAGAAGCTGGAAAAGCATTTCAAGATACCCAAGAGCCTGTTTGGAACGGACAGCCGGGTGGTGCGGGCCGTGGACCAGATCACCTTTTCCATTGAGGAAGGGGAGGTGGTGGGCCTGGTGGGAGAATCCGGGAGCGGAAAGACGACCCTAGCCCGGGTGCTGCTGAGCCTGACGAAGATGACGGGCGGAAAAGCCATGATCGACGGCGTGGACCTCTCCAAAGCCACGAAGAGCGACCTGAAGAAGCTGCGCCGAGAGATTGCGGTGGTGTTCCAGGACCCGGCGTCCAACCTGAACCCCCGCCAGACGGTGGAAAGTTCCATCATGCGGCCCATGGTGATCCACGGCGTTCCGCGGGCAGCGGCCAAGAAGAAGGCCAGGGAAGTGCTGGACATGGTGAAGATGGACGAGCGGTACCTGGACAGCTTTCCCCACCAGCTTTCGGGCGGGCAGCTTCAGCGCATTGCCATCGCCCGGGCCCTGGCCCTGTCACCGAAGATCATGATCCTGGACGAGCCCACCAGCGCGCTGGACGTGTCTGTCCAGGCGCAGATTCTCAACCTGCTGCTGGACTTGCAGGAGGAGATGCGGCTGACCTACCTGGTGATCACCCATGACTTGAACGTAATCCGGTATATCAGCGACAAGATTGCCGTCATGTACCTGGGGAAGCTGGTGGAATTCGGGCCGACGGAAGAGGTAACGGGGCATCCGAAGCATCCTTACACGAAGGGTCTGATGGACGCCGCGCCGATTCTGGACCCCCGCCTGCGGGGCAGGGCGAAGGAACTGATGAAGGGCGATCCGGGGAGTCTGATCGATATTGGGACAGGCTGCCGGTTTTATGCCAGATGTAAGTATGCGTCGCCGGAATGTGAAAAGGAGGACCCAAAAATCCTGAGTGTCGGAAATGGGCATCAGGTCGCGTGTGTGCATCCGCTTACAAGCGAACCGTGAAAGAGCAATGGAACGAATAAAAGGAGGAAGCGTATGAAAAGAAGGAAATTGCTGGCATTTTTGCTGGCCTGTGCAATGGGATTGACCCTTGCGGCCTGCGGCGGCGAGAGCGGCTCAAACGGCGGGGGGACCTCCGGCGGCGGGGACGGCGCTGGAAAGGACACCTTTACGCTGGCGGACGACGAGTGGTACGGCACGGACCTGTACCAGCAGGACTCCTGGTCCTCAGGCCAGGGCCTGATCGCGGACCCGCTGTTCACCCTGGACCCGGAGGGCGGCGACCTGCTGGACGGCATCTGCACGGACCTGACTGCCAGCGAGGACGGGTTAACCCTGACCATGACCGTCCCGGAGGGCAAGTATTACGCCACCGGCGAGCAGGTGGAACCGGAGGACGTGGTGGCCTCCATTACATGGGGCCAGGAGGTCAGCGTTTACGCCGACGGCTACAGCAACATCGACTCCATGGAAGTGGACGGCCGGCAGGTGATCCTGCACCTGTCCGAGTTCCGTTCGGACCTGCTGTACTACTTGGGCGAGGTCTTTATGGGCGTCATCGACAAGGACCAGCTGGATTCCCTGAGCAAGGACGAGCTGATGTGGCAGGCGGTGCCCTACGGCATGTACTCCGTGGAGAACTACGAACCCGGCTCCGGCGTGACGCTGGTGGCCAACGAGGGGTATAAAACCGACAATCCCCTGGTGACCAACCAGGGCCCGGCCAGCATCAAAAACATTGAAGTCAAGTTCAATATGGAAGATTTCACGGCCATTGAAGAGCTGAAGGCGGGCAATATCGATTATATCAACGGCATCACCTCCGAGGGGAAATCCCAGCTGGAAGCCGAGGCCGGCGTGATCGTTGCGGAAAAGACCTATCCGAACATCGACTATTTTGAGATGAACACGGATTCCGGCGTCTTTTCGGATATCGCAGTCCGCCAGGCGGTGGCCCTGAGCATCGACCGGGAGGCCCTCAGCGAGCTGACCGACGGCGCCGTGCTGCCGGCCTATTCCATGATCTACGACACGATGCAGAGCTTCTCCCAGGAAGCGAAGGACGACTTCCAAGCCAATTACGCCAATGACCGCGAACGCGCAAAGCAGATCCTTGCGGACGCCGGCTACGCCGACAGCAACGGCGACGGCTATGTGGACAAAAACGGCGTCACCGTGGAATTCACCTTCTACTCCTGGTCCACCGGCGCCAACGTGATCGTCACCCAAGGCTTGCAGGAGCAGATGAAGGAAGTCGGCATCAAGATGAACATTGAGGCCCTGGATTGGAACTATATTTACGAGAACATCAACAACGACGAGTACGACGCCGGCATCGAATGGCTGGAATGGGCGGAGCCCATCCTGATCCTGAACGCCTGCTATTACGACCAGAACGCTCCCGGCAACACAAATGCGTACTATGCCGCCATAGCGGACGCCGCTTCAACGGTGGACGCGGACGAGCGCGCCGCGAAAATCGGCGCGATCCAGATGGAGATGTTTGAAAACTGGAACATCATCCCCTTCTACAGCGAGGCCACGTACGTTGCGTACAACGACTATGTGAAGGGCATCGACATTTTCAACGGCAGCCTGTATTGGAACGACCTGAGCTTCTGACAGGCGCGCCGGGAGAGGGACACAATAAATCCGGCAGAAAACCGGACCGCAACGGCGGCTGTGGAACTTCCACGGCCGCCGTCCTTTTTAAAAAAGCATCAATTTTGGGCGGAGAGGAGGAGTCGTACTTGATAATTCTCCATACAAATGGTACAATGTAGGCTGATAAAGTATAAAATGGGTTGCCGCAGCCTGCGGGAAGCCATGATCAATCCGAATACCGGGTACAAGAAAAGGCAGGAGATGGCCGTGTCAATCTTTGATCGTTTGGTCTCGAAAGAGACGGGCGAACAGGAACGGAAAATACTTCACCCTACCCCCTATCGAAAAATGTTCCCAGAGCTGGAAGCAACCGGCAAAGAGGCAAAAGCGCGCTATCCGGAGGACAGCAAAGTCGTGGAGGATTTTGTCTGGGCCCTGAAGGAAGGGTGCAGGGCCCGGTACAAGCTGGCGCTGGACAGCGATTTGCAGCCGATGAAGGCGGAACCGCGGTTCTTTTTGTCCAACGACCGGATGTGCGCCTACGCGTGTGTGCTCCCGCCAGAGTACGGCGGGGAAGGGCTTACCCTGGAAGCGTTTATGGACGATCTGCACTACGAGGGCATCACGTATGGAATTTTGCAGGAAGAGATCGAACGCGAGTTCGGGAAGGGGTATCTCCACATCTTCCCGGTGGCCCGTGGAAAAGCGCCCCTGGCCGGGGAGGACGGCAAAGTGACAGAGCTCTTCCGGCCCCGCCAGAGCGTAGGGCTGGAAGTACAGGTCGGCGGCGAGGTGGATTTCAGCCAGGAAGTCCAGATACAGCCCATCCGGAAAGGGGCGGTGATCTGCCTGATCCGGCCTTCCAAGCCGGGAACAGACGGCATGGACGTTACCGGAGAGCCGCTTCCCAGCCCGGCGGTGGCCAGCATCTTCATCCCCCAGGGGGAAAACACCGTCATCGGCCGGGGCGGGCAGGCTCTGACGGCACGGGTGGATGGGATTTTGTATGAGGAAAACCATACGTTCTGCATCCATGAGCAGAAGATCATCGACGGCGACCTGGACCAGTTCCAAGGGACGCTGCAAATCATGGGCAATCTATACATCGGCGGCAGCGTAGACGGCGGCGTGGAGATCGAGGCGTCCGGTGACATTGTAATCAACGGGAAGCTGGGCCAGGCGAAAGTGACCTCCATGGCCGGGACCATCCGCGTCCAGCAGGGCGTCTATGGCACGGAGGGCAAAACCGTGCTGAACGCCGCCCGCCAGATCCAGGCTCCGGTGATCGAGTGGGCGGAGATGGACGCGGGGACGAGTGTGATTGCGGAGACGATCCTGAACAGTACCATCCGCTGCGGCGGCACGGTTTTTGCCATGACCGGGCGGGGCATCATTGCCAGCTGCATCATCCAGGCAGGTGGAAGCGTCCTGTGCCGGCGGGTGGGCAACCTGGCCGGAGGCCACAGCCGGTTTTCCGTAGGCTATCCGCCCCACATCCCGGAGGCGTGGAACCGGAGCAAGGCGGAGCTGGCGGAGGTTCAGGCGACGATTGAAAAGCTGTGGGACCCCATTGTTGAGCTGCGGAAGAAGGGGTCGCGCATTTCGGAGGGGGAGGAGACGGTGCTGGGGCAGCTGGTGGAGCAGCGGAACCTGTACCTGGAAAAGAAGGAGATTTTGACGGCGGAGCTGAAGACGCTGAACAAGGCTTTGGACAAGAAGAGCAAGGGGCGAATCCGGTGCGACAAGCTGCACCCGTCCCTGGACGTGCAGATCGGCCGGCTGACGGAAGCAATCACGACGGAGGAGGAAGGCTGCAACCTCCATGTTGAGGAGAAGCGGATTCTTCTGAAATAAGGGGTTATGCAAAGGCCCAATCGCGGCGGACCAGGGCGTCGTAGTATGATTCCATCGTCACAGGCGCGTTGTACAGCGTCGTCAGGGTGTAGGCCTTGATGCTGCCGATTTTAGCGGTGGTCCGTTTCAGGCAGTCCAGCGCGTAATCCATATGGGGCCATTCCATTTCCAGGAAGCGGCGGCGGACAGCGCCGGCAGGCATGTCCTCCCCGCAGACGCGCAGGGTCTCTCGGCTGGTGCAGCAGGCTTCCGTCATCAGCTCCACGCAGCTGTCCACCAGGCCTCGGTCCTCCGGACGGCTGGATAACAAAACATCATACGCAATATTTTCCCGGATTTCTTCCCGAATCCAATCCCTCTCATCCTGCTGCCTCTTCCGGAAGGGAGAACGCTTTTCCCCCCGCGGAGGGGGTAAGGGGGAGGATGTCTCTGTATCATTTTTTTCTTTTTGGTTTTTCTCCGTCTCATTCGCGCCTGCCTGCGTGCTGTCCAGAGCGCCTTTTTCGTGCCGTCTGGACGGCACGTTTTGTTCTGTCGCCTGGACGCGCTTCTCCCCCTCCTGGACGGCCCCGTTTCCTGTTTCGTTCCCGCTGTCCATGCCGGCGGAAAAATCCAAAACGTAGATTTTCGCAGGACGGCCCAAGCCCTGGCGTTTCCGCTCGATCAACCCAACGCCTTCCAGCTCCCGGAAATAAGCCGTGGCTTTGTTGTGGCTGCATAGGAGGTACTCCTGCACGGTTTTCTGGGTGAAATAGATGTACACCCGCCCATCGGTTTCGGTCCAGCCGTTTTGGGCGGAGAGGCACATACGGTCCAGCAGCAGGCCATAGAGGGCTTTCGCAGGCAGGGAGAGCGTCTGGTAGCGTTCCGCGGTGAACAGCGCTTTCGGGAGGCGGAAGAAGGAAAAGGGCGCGGCAGGTGCGCTGTAAAAATAGGCAGGTTTCTTCATAGCGGCAAATCTCCTGTTCATGAAATGTTTTCATGGAAGGGGGATTTTTCGACCAAAGTTGCATCCGGAGATGCAACGCCTGTTTTTCGGTCTTTCCGCCCGCAGGCGGCGCTTCTCCCAGAAATGGGAAAACTGGATGGCAGAGGTCACGTTCGACCCTGCCATCCAGTATTTTTGCGCGAACAGAAAGCGTCGGTTTTGCGCCCCGGGATCAGAACTGGGGCAGCTTCGCCACGACGGCGGCGCAGCGCGGGCAGAGGGTTGGATGTGCGGCGTCCTGGCCCACGGTGGGGAGGATCTTCCAGCACCGTTCGCACTTCTGGCCCTTGGCTTCCCCGACCAGGACCCGGACGCCCGCCACCGGCGTTTCCGCCGCCTGTGCGTAGAGCGCGGGGTCGTCGGAGACTTCCACAGCCGACACAAGGAACAAATCTGCCCACTGGTCCTGGAACTTCGCCTGCAAATCCTTCAGCATATCCGCTTGGTAATCCCGGTCCTTCACCAGCACCACCTGGGCTTCCAGGGCCTTGCCGATTTTCTTCTCGGCCCGTGCGGCTTCCAGGGCGGCGTTCACGCCGCTGCGGAGCATGATCAGCTCGCTCCAAGACACTGCCGCACCCAAATCGTAGGCGGTAAAGGGCTGGTTCATGTCGTTGAAGAGGACGTTCCGCACATCGTCGCTGGAACGGTGGGGCATTGCCTGCCAGATCTCGTCGCAGGTGAAGCAGAGGATGGGGGCCATGATTTTGGCCAGGGTGTCCAGGATGAGGAAGAGGGCCGTCTGAGCGCTGCGGCGCAGGGCGCCGTCTTTCTCGTCGCAGTACAGCCGGTCTTTGAGGATATCCAGGTAGAAGTTGGACAGCTCCACCACGCAGAAGTCGTTGACGGCGTGGGTAACGGTAAGGAACTCGTATTCATCGTAGCCCTTGAAACAGCGTTCGATGAGGGCGTTAAGCTTCGTGACAGCCCAGCGGTCCAGTTCCAGCATTTCTTCCGGAGGGGTGAGATGATCGGGGTCGAAGCCGTCCAGGTTGCCCAGGCAGTACCGGGCGGTGTTGCGGAATTTCAGGTAGTTCTGGCGCAGCTGCTCGAAAATCTCATGGGAGCAGCGCACGTCCGCATGGTAATCGCTGTTAGCGGCCCAGAGGCGCAGGATGTCCGCGCCGTACTTCTCGATGACCTCCGCGGGGTCCATGCCGTTGCCGGAGGATTTGTGCATCGCCTTCCCCTCGCCGTCCACGGTCCAGCCGTGGGTGACGCACTCTTTAAAGGGCGCGCCCTTGCCGAAAGCGCCCACGGCGGTGAGGAGGGAACTCTGGAACCAGCCGCGGTACTGGTCCAGGCCTTCCAAGTACATGGTAGCGGGCCAGAACCCCTGGTCCTTCTTCATGGAGGCAAAATGGGTGGAACCGGAGTCGAACCAGCCGTCCAGGGTATCCTCTTCCTTGGTGAAGGTTTTCCCAGTGCCGCAGTGGGGGCAGGTGAAGCCGCTGGGAAGGATGTCAGCGGCATCCTGTTCAAACCAGGCGTTGGAACCCTCTGCGGCGAAGAGTTTGGAGATGGCGGCGATGGTATCGTCGGTGACGACGGGTTTTCCGCAGTCCTGGCAGTAGAACACAGGGATGGGCAGTCCCCAGCGGCGCTGGCGGGAGATGCACCAGTCGGAGCGTTCGCGGATCATGGACTTCATCCGGTCGATGCCCCACTTGGGCACCCAGCGCACGGCATCCGCGGCGGCGCAGGCTTCGTCTTTGAAGGATTCCACAGAGCAGAACCACTGGGGGGTGGCGCGGAAGATAATGGGATGCTTACAGCGCCAGCAGTGGGGGTAGGAGTGGACGATTTCCTCGGAGGCGAAGAGCGCGCCGCTCTCCTTCATGTCGGCAAGGATAACGGGGTTGGACGCTTCCGTGGGCATTCCGGCGTATTTCCCGGCGTAGTCGGTATGGCGGCCCTGGTCGTCCACGGGGACCACCATATCCATGCCATAGCGTTTGCAGGTCTGGTAGTCGTCCGCGCCGAAGCCGGGGGCGGTGTGGACGCAGCCCGTACCGGAGTCCATGGTGACGTACTCCGCCAGCAGGAGGCGGGAGGTCTTGGGCAGGAAGGGGTGGTTCGCCAACATATTTTCAAAGAATTCACCGGGGTGAGTCTCCACGATCTCCCAGCTGTCCAGGCCGCTCAGGCCCATGACCTTTTCCACCAGGGCCTCGGCCATCACGTAGGTTTCTCCGTTGGAGGCTTTCACCAGGGCATAGTTCTCCCGGGGATGGAGGGAGATGCCCAAGTTGCCGGGCAGGGTCCAGATGGTGGTGGTCCAGATGAGGAAGAAGAGTTTATCTTTCTCGAAGCCGGGGAGCTTGCCCAGGTCGTCGTGCAGGGGGAACTTGACGTAGACGGTGGTACAGGGGTCGTCTTGATACTCGATTTCCGCCTCGGCCAGGGCGGTTTCGTCGTGGGGGCACCAGTAGACGGGTTTGAGGCCCTTATAGATATACCCCTTTTTGTACATCTCGCCGAAAACCTTGACTTCCTCGGCCTCGAAAGCGGGGTCCATGGTCAGGTAAGGGTGTTCCCAGTCGCCGATGACGCCGATGCGTTTAAAGGCGTCCATCTGCACGCCGACGTAATGCTGGGCGAAGTCATGGCAGGCGGAGCGGAACTCGGGGACGCTCATAGCCTTGCGGTTGAGTTTGTTCTGCTTGATGATAGCGGATTCGATGGGCATACCGTGGTTATCCCAGCCGGGGATATACGGGGTGTAATAGCCCCGCATGGCATAGGAACGGGTGATGATGTCCTTGATGGCTTTGTTCATGGCGGTACCCATATGGATGGAGCCGTTCGAGAAGGGAGGGCCGTCGTGGAGGCTGAAGAGGGGTTTGCCCTCGTTTTTCTTCAGCAGTTCTTGGTAAACATCGGTTTCCTGCCAGTGTTTGAGCATTTCCGGCTCCCGTTTGGACAGGCCCGCCCGCATTGGGAAGGACGTTTTCATCACTTGGATGGTTTTGTTGTAATCCATGGTTGATTCCTCCTTGTATTATAAAGACAGCAAATTACAAAAATGCGTCTGCACAGCAGGCGCAGGGGCTTTTCCAGGGGGGAGAGCGTCCAGCGCGGCCCAGTTTGAACCGGTCTGTTTTCGGTCATGACGCTTCCTTCACCAGTCGACCAGGGCCATTTGGTCATGGTCGAAGAATTCGGCGGTCAGTCCCATTTTCCACAGTTCAAAATGGGGGCGGAAGGGGTTTTCGATAGACTGCGGCGCGATCAGGGGCCATTGCAGGTAGTAGGAGAGGAAATAGTCGTTGCTGATATGGTACAGGGATTCATGGAGAAAGTCGGCCAATTCGCCGCAGTTTTCCCGGTAGGGCAAATCCCGGAACCAGTCGCTGATTTCATCGCAAATCTGCAAAGCAGGCAGGTAGGGCTGTCCGTGGATGAAGGCCTGGTGAATTTTCTCCCGCATATTCCGGGCTTCCTGTCCGGTGAGGAGGAGAACGCCTGCCTTGGGAGCAACTGGGGAAGGCTCGTCAAAAATCTCCTGATAAACCTGGCAGATTGCCCGCAGGTAGCGTTTACCCGCGTGAATGGCCTCCCGGGGATCGATCTTCGGATTGGCGAAGAAGTAGCCGGCGTAAGCGGTCTGGCCGTCCGGCAGCTGGATTTTGGCGGTGTCCTTGGATGCCTGGTCGATTTCCAGGAGTCCTTGCAGCAGATCCAGTCCTGGCTGGCCGTAGAGCGCCAGGATAGGGCGCAGGCGTTCCAGGTTTCCGCCGCGCAGGTCTTGGATCAGGAACGGCGGCACGGCTTCCTGTTCCAGGTCATATTCGTGTTCCTCAAAAATTTCCCGCAGTACAGGGTCTTGCTGGATGGGTTCCAGCCAGCTTTCCGGAAGATATTCCCGGCACTCATCCATGGTCATAAAAATTCCTCCCAAAGAGAAAAAGAAGCAGAAAAGAAAGCAAAAAAACCTCTGTCTCACAAAGAGACAGAGGCGTGCTCTGCGGTACCACTCTTTTTGCCGTGCCATTGCAGGACGCGGCCGCTCAAGGCCCGCGGGCACGGGCCGGCGGAGTAACGCCCGCCAAACGTCCGCGCTTACTGGCTGGTGCGTTCAGCGGGAGGCTCCAAGGGGATATTCACCACAGGGACCCGTCCGCCTCGCACCGAACGGCGGCTCTCTTTGCGCAGCACCTGTGGATACTTGTCCTTATCGACGCCGGATATTAAATATGTACTTATGATATCACGTTTTTCTAATTTGTCAACGGCTGAAGGGCAATTTATTTAGAAAAAAGGTCATTGGAAGCGGTATTGTTGGGAAGTATAGCGGTCGATACAGCTTTGGAAGAGTTCGTGGGTATAGAACTCCAGGAGGCGGGCGTTAGGGATTTCGTGGAAGGAGATGATATGTTGCTGGGTGTCGACCCAGATCCGCCAGATTCTCTGTTTTTTTCGTCTTGGCACGATACGGAACCTCCATTCGTTGAAGCTGGCTCCATTTTATGCGATTTTGGTATAAAAAGCAATATGCAATTTTCGCATAAATTAAAATAAATTGGAGAAGATAGGAAAAGCAGGGAATGGAGTGGTAAGAGGGATGTATCGCCGTCTGAGGGACATGCGGGAGGACAAGGATTTGCCGCAGCGGGCGGTAGCGGAGGTACTGCACGTATCGCAGGCGACGTATTCCCGGTACGAGAGCGGGGCATTGGACATACCGAGCGGGATATTGATTGCGCTGGCGCTGTTTTATGAGACGAGCATAGATTATTTGGTAGGGTTGTCAAACGATCCACGCCCATACCGGCGCACACTGGCTCCTGCGCCGGCAGCGGGGGAAGCGGAAGGAGCACCCATCCCCCAACGGTTTCCGCAGCAGCGACAGCGGAAGTAGACGCAGGAGCAAATCCGTGTGGTCATCTCGTGTCCAGTTGTAGTCGCCGGAGGATTCCACCGGGCCAAGAACGCCCCCGCAGGGGCGTCTTTTTCTCTTTTGGACCGTGAACGGCCCGTTTTCTCTTTTTCTTCGCGAAGAAAAAGAGA